>JALYWP010000336.1 GCA_030852655.1 Pseudomonadota bacterium
TCGGCGTGGTCACGGGGCTTGCCTGGACCGAGGTCGGCGGCGAACTGCTGACGATCGAGGGTGTCATGATGCCCGGCAAGGGCAAGATGACGGTGACCGGCAACCTCAAGGACGTGATGAAGGAATCAATCTCGGCGGCGGCCTCCTATGTCCGCTCGAGGGCCATCGATTTCGGCGTCGAGCCGCCGCTTTTCGACAAGCGCGACATCCACGTCCACGTGCCCGAAGGGGCGACGCCGAAGGACGGCCCGTCGGCGGGCGTGGCGATGGCCACCGCCATCGTCTCGGTGCTGACCGGCATTCCGGTCAGGGCCGACGTCGCGATGACCGGCGAGATCACGCTGCGGGGCAGGGTCCTGCCGATCGGCGGCCTGAAGGAGAAGCTGCTGGCCGCGCTGCGCGGCGGCATCAAGAAGGTGCTGATCCCCGAGGACAACGCCAAGGACCTGGCGGAAATCCCCGACAATGTGAAGAGCGGCATGGAAATCATACCGGTCAGCCGTGTCGGCGAGGTGCTGAAGCACGCACTGGTGCGGATGCCCGAGCCGATCGAATGGGTCGAGCCGGCCACCCCGCCGGCGGCTGCGGTCGACTCCGGCGAGGAGGCCGGCAAGTCGCTGGCGCACTGACCGAATGCAGGCTGTTGCAATGCAGCAAGGGAAAGCCGGGCCGGGTGCCCGGCTTTCCTGTTAAAAAAGCCCGGATTTCCAAGGCTTTTGTCGTTTTTTCCGCTTGGTTGCGGAGCCGGTTCTTTCTAAAGTCCGTTTCCTGCCGGATGAGTCTTTCGTCCCGGTTTTCTCATGGAAGGGAATGTAGATGAACAAGAACGAACTAGTGTCTGCCGTCGCCGACGCAGCGAGTATTTCCAAAGGCGACGCGCAGTCGGCAGTTGACGCGGTCTTTTCCGTGATCACCGGCGAACTGAAGAAGGGCGGGGACGTCCGCCTGGTCGGCTTCGGCAATTTCACGGTTTCCAAGCGCGCCGCTTCGACGGGCCGCAACCCCCAGACCGGCGCGTCGGTCAAGATTCCCGCTCGCAACGTGCCGAAATTCTCGGCCGGCAAGGGTCTCAAGGACGCGGTCAACTGATCGATCGATCTTTTTGACTTGGAAAAAGCCGGGCTCGACCCGGCTTTTTCTTTTTGCCTTCCGCTCTGTCGGCCGCTCCGGTTGCCGGATCAGGCTGCGCGTCCGCGCAGCCTGTTGCGGAACTGTCACACAGGCTGGCCCGAAACGCACGTGGCCGGGCCGCCATTGAAGGTTGACGTTGCGGTCGCGCCGGAGTGCAGCAATACATGACCCATGGGAAGGCGACTCGCTCTCCCAGGAATCAGGCCGCTTCAGTCATCGTTTCGCGGGCCGGTTGGAGGTGGGAATGCAATTCAGGCGCCTCGTTCTCGCGTCGGCTGCAGCCTTCGCTGCGGTTCCCGCTGCCCGGGCCGCGGATGCCGTGGTCGTGGCCGAGCCCGAGCCGATGGAATATGTCCGCGTCTGCGATACCTATGGCGTCGGCTTCTATTACATTCCGGGCACGGAGACCTGCCTGAAGATCAGCGGCTATATCCGCATGGACATTGGCGCGGAGGCGTTTGGGCTGACCGATGTCGTCGACAAGAAGGCCGCCGCCGAGGATGACCCCAGATATTGGGAAGATCTCCACAACACATACGACACACGAACACGGTTCCAGTTGCGGATGGATGCCCGTAACGAAACGGAACTAGGCACTCTTCGCGCCTACGCCGCGATCAGTTTCGACTATGAGACCGTGGTCGATGACGACTACAGATTCGCCGGCGATCGCTACTCGAGCACAGCTCCCGACTATATGTCGGTCGAGCATGCTTATGTCCAACTCGGCGGTATCCGAGCAGGCAAGACCGATTCTCTCTTTACCACCTTCACGGGCTTCGCCGGCGGCGTCATCAATGACGACATCATCGGCTACGGGCCGAAAAAAACCCACCAGATTGCCTATGGCTGGGAAGGCGACAGCGGATTGGCGTTGGCCGTGGCGCTGGAAATGGGCGATGGCGACCTGATCGCCCCCTTCATTCCTCCCATAATAGGTGCGCCCAATCTCTACACGCTGGACAGCTACGCGCCGCATGTCGTGGGTGGCATCGGCTGGCAGGGCGCCTGGGGTGGCGCTTCCATTGTCGCCGGCTACGATTCCGTCTGGGAACAGGGCGCCGTCAAGGGACGCGTGGATTTCTATCCGACCGACAGGCTGGCGCTGTTCGCCATGGCTGCGTGGGCGTCCTACGATGACGAATTCGAAGCCCCATCTAATTTCGGCTTCAATGACTGGTCGGCCAGCGTCATCAAGGATAGCCCGAATTATTATGCGCCGTGGGGCGGAAGATGGGCCGTCTGGGGTGGCGGGTCGTTCATGCTGACCGACAAGGCCACGTTCAACGTCCAAGCCTCCTATGACGAGATGGAGGACTTCGCCTTCGTGGCCAACGTGGCATACGAAGTCGTTCCGAACTTCGTCATCACGCCCGAGATCGCCTACATCGACAATTTCAACGACGACCTCAGTGACGACCTCGATCTGTCCTCCAGCCAGGTCATCCTGAGGGAAAACTGGGGTTTCTTCGTCCGGGCCCAGGCGAATTTCGGCGGTTGATGGAGCGTCCTATGCGGGGATTGGCAAGAAAGACGATCGCGGCGCTGACCGCTCTCCTGTCGGCATCGGTGGCTTTTGCACAGGAACAGGTCGGTCAGGCGACGCTCATCAAGACGGCGGTGACCGGCGACGCCGGCCCACTCGCCATAAAATCGCCCGTCCATCGCAACGAGCGCATCAGCACCTCGCAAAGCGGGCTTGGCGAATTCACCTTCCGTGACGGCACGAAGTTTGCCGTCGGCGGCAATTCTTCCGTCGTCATCGACCGTTTCGTGTTCGACGACTCCAACACCTTCAACCAGTTGACCCTGAACGCGGCGCGCGGTTCCTTCCGCTGGATCAGCGGCAAGTCTAAATCGGAAGCCTATGAGATCGTGACGCCGGCAGGCACCATCGGGGTGCGCGGCACGCGGCTCGACATCTTCGTTGGCCCCGGCGGCCTCACTTCGGTCGTGCTGCTCGAGGGGGCGGCGCAATTTTGCGGCGCCAATGGCTGCCAGCAGTTGCGGCGGCGCTGCGATGTCGTGGTCGCCACTCCCGGCGCCGGCGTCAGCGATCCCGCGCGCGTCGATCGCGGCATCTTCCAGTCGGTCGGCACCGACCGTGCCTTCCCGTTCCTCTCGGGCAGGCAACGGCTGACACGCGGCTTTTACGGCTTCGCCAGCGGCAGTTGTGGCCTGTCCGGGTCGCGGTCGGGCCTGCAGCGGACCGAGCCCGGCGGTGCGGATCGATCTGAGCGGCCAAACGCCATAGACCCGTCTTGTTAGGCGAATGCCCGGGGTTCACTTGAACGCCGGGCATTCGATGGCGCCAGGCGTCCCTGCATGACCACCGCAGATGACCCGATCCAGGATAGAACATCGGCGTCCGATGTCTTTATGAGTGCCGGTTCATCGACGAATGAAGCGACGCGGCGGTACGACCTCGACTGGCTGAGGGTGTTCGCCTTCGGCGTGCTTATCTTCTATCACGTCGCGATGTTCTACACGACCCGAGACTGGTACCTGAAGAGCCGCTACGGCGCTCCGTACCTGGAGCCTATCCTGGGGCTTGCGGTCTGGCGGCTGGCGCTCCTGTTCTTCATTTCCGGCGCGGCTGTCCGCTTCGCGATCGACAAGGCGACATTGGGAGAATTCCTGCCGCAGCGCATCACGCGGCTCTTCGTGCCCCTCGCATTCGGCATGGTGGTGGTCTGTGCACCGCAAACCTATGTGGAACTGCGCTACCGAGGCGAGATCGAGCCCGGCTACCTCGCCTTCTACCGCGACTATTTCGGTTTCGGCGAATTCGTGATGACGCGGCCACCGTGGAATCATCTGTGGTATGTCGCCTACATCCTCGCCTTTACGCTGGTTGCGGCTGCATCTCTGCCGCTGCTGCGGTTTGCGACAAAAGCGTTGGCGGGACCGTTTTTCGCCTGGCTGGCGAAAGGGCGCGCATGGCGGCTGCTTGTCGTGCCTGCGCTCCCATTCGCCGTCTATAGGTTTGCGCTCGATCCCTACTTTCCGACAACGCTCGCGCTGTGGGGGGACTGGGCCTTCATCGTTCGAACTTTTTCATTCTTCCTCCTCGGGTTCCTGGCGGCGAAGAACCGTGATTTCTGGAATGCCGTCGACAGGGCGCTGCCTGGCTCGATTGTCCTCTCTCTTGCGTTCGGGGGGCTGCTGCTGGCGGCATATCTCAACGAATTCGCGGTGACCGCGGATCCGATATTGTTCGACGCTTTTCTGCTTCTAAGGGAATTTTATGCCTGGTCGGCCATCGTCATGCTGCTCGGGCTGGCACGCAGCTTCGCCAATCGCCCGAGCCGTGCCCTGACTTATCTGACCGCCGCGATTTTCCCGTACTATATCCTGCACCAGACCATCACCTTGCTGGTCAGCTACTGGTTCACCGTCGTCGAAGCCCCGGTCGCGATCGAGGTGACGACGATAGTCTTGGTGACGGTGCTCGGCTGCGTGTTCGGATATGAAGTCATCCGCAGGGTGACCGTGTTGAGGCCGCTGTTCGGCCTGCCCATGCGCCGGAAATCGAGTTGAGGCCTAGACCCTGTAATCCATGACGGCCGCAATCCTGCGCCTGATGAGCTTGCGGCGGTTTGCCTGGAATTGGGGGCGAAGATGATCCGCCAGGTCCCTGGCGCGCCGAGCCATCGCAGCGTCTTCATAGGCGTTCAATATGGCAGACCGAAAGCGCTCGGCTTCGCTGGTTGCCTTGTCGATCGATACCAGGACCCCGAACCGCTCGATCGCGTCAACATTGTATTCCTGTTCGGGTTGCTGTGGCACTGATACCTGCGGAAGCCCTGCGGCAAGGCCCGCACATACGGTACCGTGCTGTCCGGCGTTGATCAGCAGCCGGCTGCGTTGCGCCACAAGCTCTACCGGCACCGGCGACCGCTCCACAGTTACGCCGAGCCGGGTGAGTTCTGCAGCCGCGCTGTCTTCAATCAATGGAATGAATGCCCGCACCGGCGCCACGCCGAGGTGGCTGATCGCCCCCATAAGCGCGGGGTTGGATTGCTCCGTGGTCGAGAAGTAGACGAAAATTTCCTCGCCACCCGAGGTCGGCTCGACCGTTCCGCCGATGATCGGCGGCAGCAGGGGCTGCGAGCGCCACTCGGTGTAGGGATCGAGCATTTCCAGCGTGAAAACCAGTTGGTCGCTGCAGGTATAAACTTCGGGAAAACGCTCGAGCTTCGGAATTCCGAACTCCGGAATCACCGAATTGACCGTTTCGACAATTTCCGCTTCGTCGTAAATGCGCGTCGAGTAACGCTGCAGCTGGAGCGGAAAAATCTCCAGGCTGGCGGGGGGAGACGAATGGCCGGTTCCGATCCAGACACTCGGGATACCCAGGCCGCGCGCCGCCAGCAATGCGCATGGCGCGTTGTCGGCGATGACGAGAGAAATCTCGCACTCGCGCATGACACCTTGCCACCAGCCGATGATTTCACGAAGAATTTCCGGATTACGGAATCCAACGTCGCCGAGCACTTCACCGCGTGTCGACGCAACAGGATTTCCGCGCTCCTTCCGGTACTCGCCGGAAAAGGGCAGCCACGGGCCCTGCACCGGATCGCACAGGCCCGCCAGTTCGTCCTTGAATGTCAGGTCCCGCAGGGCGGCGTCGAAGGTGAAACGGTCGCGGACCGCCTCGGCCACGGTCCGCAATGGCACGACATGGCCGCGGCCACCGCCATGTTCCCAGGCGAGCAGGGCTCCGAGCATCGTTTACCCGCTGTGTGCGACCAGGATGGTGGGCGATGACGGGCTCGAACCGCCGACATCTTCGGTGTAAACGAAGCGCTCTACCAACTGAGCTAATCGCCCTGAATTCAGGTCCAAATCAGGTCCGGACGTTTAAGCATTTCGGCTTTGATCCGCAAGGAAAATCAGGCCGGTTGCAGCCACGGCGGCGGCCTCTTGGCGATGTTGGTCGGCCGCATCGCGCAAACCGGACAGATTGCTGCGGCTAACGACATTGCAGCGCTTGACACTCCCTGCCTAACCCCTTATCCAGCCGCCACGACGCAACACGCCTTCACGTGCGCGTCCATGCGCGGGTGTAGCTCAGTCGGTTAGAGTGCCGGCCTGTCACGCCGGAGGTCGCGGGTTCGAGCCCCGTCACTCGCGCCATTTTTCCTTAATCAATCAGTGTGTGCCGCTGCCGGCAAGCCCCCGTATTTCGCGGTGCGGTTGGCAGATGCCGGCTGTTGGCAATCGCTTGCTCACGAGATTGTCATGCCGGCGACGCCCTGGCTTTGCTAGGGTAACGCAACGGAAACGCTCCCGGTTACGGAGCGTGCAATCGCGAGGGGATCATGCGGCGGCTTGCGGTCATCGGTGCGGCACTGTTGCTTGCCGGCGAGGCATCCGCGATCTCGCGCTACCAGACCGATTCGATGAGCTGCGCCCGGGTGCAGGCCGCGCTGCAGAGCGAGGGCGCGGCGATCCTGCGCTATCCGGCACCCGACAATTCCTCGCTTCAACTTTACGATCGCTACGTCCGTGACGGCCGCATGTGCAGCCGGAGCCAGCGTGCCGTGATCAGATCGGTACCGGCTGTCGACACGAAGAACTGTGCCGTGCGCAAATGCGTGCGGGTGTCGGGCCGCAATCACTGACAACAATGGCGTCGGACCGGCACGCAGCCTGCATGAAACGGCCCACCGGAAGAAGCCGGCTTCCTTATTCGATGCCGTTGACGGCGGCCAACTGTCTCATCCGCGCGGCTGCGCGTTCCGGGTCGGCGAGCAGGCGGGCCTTGTCTGCGAGGCGGAAAACGTCGGCATAGTGCACGATGCCGCGCGCGGCATCCATGCCGCCGATCATGCGGAAATGGTCCTGGAACCCGTTCAGCCAGGCAAGCAGGACGACGCCCGCCTTGTAGAACTGTGTCGGAGCTTCGAAAATCTTCCGCGACAGCGCGACCGTCGGGTCGAGGATCGCGTGATAGCCTTTACTGTCGCCGGCCGCGAGCCGCTGGAGTGCCGCGGCGGCAGCTGGCGCGATCGGGTCGAATATGCCGAGCAGCGCGTGCGAGACATGGGTGCCGTCGCCCTCGATCAGGTCGGCGTAGTTGAAGTCGTCGCCCGTGTACATCTTCACGCCGGCGGGCAGGGCCGCGCGCAGCCTCTCCTCGTGCCGCTGTTCGAGCAGCGAGATCTTTATGCCGTCGATCTTGCCGGCATGGGCGCGGATGAGGTCGAGCACCGTCTCCATCGCCGTATCGACGTCGCGGCTTGCCCAGTAGCCGGCGAGTTGCGGGTCGAACATGTCGCCCAGCCAGTGCAGGATGACCTTGTCCGCGGCCTGGCCGACGATGCGGTCATAGACCTTCAGGTAGTCGTCGCGCGATTTCGCGACGGTGCTGAGGGCACGGCTCGCCATCATGATCGCGCGGCCGCCATGCGCCTCGACATGGGCGAACTGCTCCTCATAGGCGGCGATGACGTCGTCCAGCGTGCGCGCATCCGCCGGATCAAGCTGGTCGGTGCCGGCGCCGCAGGCGAGGTCGGCGCCATCAACGGCTTTCGCTTCGGCCAGCGATCGGCTGATCAGTTCCTTCGCGCCGGGCCAGTCGAGCCCCATGCCGCGCTGCGACGTGTCCATCGCCTCGGCGATCTTCATGCCGAGGCCCCAGAGATGATGGCGGAATTTCAGCGTGGCGTCCCAGTCGACCACGGGCGCCAAGAGGGGCGCGCTCATCTTGAGCGGGTCGGCGACGACATGCGCGGCGGCATAGACGGTGCGGGGCAGGGGGGCGGTATTGACGGCCGCATAAGGCGAAGCCGGGCCAGTCGTGTAGCTCTCGACCGAGCCGTCGCTCAGCGGAAGACGCAGTATTGCCATAGGCCGCAGGCCTCCCAATCCGTGCAGAATATCCGCGATCTAAATGGAACGTTCCAAAATGTCAAATGCCCGCACTGGGTTCTTATGTCGAAGACATATTCATAATCAAGTGATCAGGGCGGTATGGTATCTATGAAGCGGCTTGACACGGTTGCGTCCAAGATTTAGATCGTTCCAAAACTGATTTAGTG
>JALYWP010000345.1 GCA_030852655.1 Pseudomonadota bacterium
CGAGCCGTCGAGCAGGGTCGGCGAGTTGATGTAGGTGTTGCGGTGCAGGCCGCCGAGCCGCGCGAACTCGGCGTTTTCGAGACCGGGGATCATGCGGAAGATGCGTATCTGCTCGCCATGCTTCAGCTTGGTCTGGAAGCCGACCATGTTGTAGAGCGTGCCGAGGGCATTGTCCTGGCGCAACTGCACGACCGCATGGGCCTTGACCGTCGGGTTGTGCGGATTGGTGAGGCCGATCGGCTTCATCGGCCCGTGCCTCAGCGTTTCGGGGCCACGCTCGGACATGACTTCGATCGGCAGGCAGCCATCGAAATAGGGCGTCCCTTCCCACTCCTTGAATTCGGTCTTCTGGCCGTCGATCAGCGCCTGGACGAAGACTTCGTACTGCTGCTTGTCCAGGGGGCAGTTGATGTAATCCTTGCCGGTGCCGCCCGGCCCGACCTTGTCGTAGCGCGACTGGAACCAGCAGATATCCATGTCGATCGTGTCGAAATGCACGATCGGCGCGATGGCGTCGAAGAAGGCGAGCGCATCGGCGCCGGTTTCTTTCGCGATCGCCTCGGCGAGCGAGGGAGCGGTCAGCGGGCCGGTGGCGATGATCGCCTGGTCCCAGTCGGCAGGCGGCAAGCCGGCGACTTCCTCGCGCGCGATGGTGATCAGCGGATGTGCTTCCAGCCGGGCGGTAACCGCGGCGGAAAATCCGTCGCGGTCGACGGCAAGCGCGCCACCGGCCGGCACCTGGTTCGCATCGCCGGACGCCATGATCAGCGAGTTCGCAAGCCGCATCTCGGCATGCAGCAATCCAACCGCATTGTTCCGGGCGTCGTCGGAACGGAAGGAGTTGGAGCAGACGAGTTCGGCAAGGCTGTCGGTCTTGTGTGCTTCGGTGCCGCGCAACGGGCGCATCTCGTGCAGGATGACCGGCACGCCTGCTTCGGCCGCCTGCCATGCGGCTTCCGAACCGGCGAGGCCGCCGCCGACGATATGGATGGGCTTCGTGTTCATGGCCGTGGCAATAATGCCTTGACCCTCGTTATGCAATTGCGGACGATCGGCGGCTATGCAGCGGAAGGGCGGTCAGTTGCGGTCGGTGGTCATGCGGGTCTGCGCAGCCGCCATGCTGGTGTTGGGCGCGGCATTGAGTGCAACTCCGGTTTTGGCCGCGAAGGCCGCCACCGCTCCCAAGCTCATCAATATCTGCCACGGCTATGGCTGCGCCTTCCGTTCGAAGCTCGTGCTGGGCGCGGCCGACGGCGCGCGCTTCCGCTCGATCATGCGGGCCGGAGCAGCTTCCCCGAAGGCCGAGCGTGCGGCGCTGTCGAAGGCGGTAAGCTATTTCGACAGGCGCGCCAATCAGGCGACCGGCTTCAAGGACAGGCCGAAGACCGCGTTCGGCAAGCCGGAACGTGGTCAGATGGACTGCGTCGACGAATCGACCAACACGCGCGCCCTCCTGCTTTACCTGGCCGAGCGCGGGCTGCTGAAGTTCCACAAGGTCGGCCGCAATGTCAGCCGCGGCTTCTTCATCGACGGACGCTACCCGCATTTCACGGCGATCCTTATCGATCCATCGGGGGTGAAATGGGTGGTCGATCCCTGGAACGCCACGGTGGGCGGCAGGCCCGACATCTTTCCCCATGAAGAATGGAAAGTACGCGGCCAGTTCGATATCGGCGCGCTGGACTGAAGGCGCTTCTAGGCCCCGAAAGCACAACACCCGCCGGGGGAGGAGATCCGGCGGGTGTCGTTTTTGTGGACGGTTCCCCGGGAGGAGATGAGGAACCGGCCTATCCGTCATCGCCGGGGAGGAGGTCGGCTTTGACGAAATTCCTTTCGCCTGTTTTCGAAGGGGCGAAACCTTCTCGGGAACAACGCCCGCCGGGGGAGGAGGTCCGGCGGGCGCCGTTTTGGTGGCCGGCGATCGGGAGGAGGTGAAAGCCGGCCGTATCCGTCAGGGTCGGGGAGGAGGTCGACCCTGCCGAAATTCCTTAGATCGACCTGCGGGCGACGGAGGGGATGTCGCCACGGGCAATGCCGAGGTCGTTGAGTTCGCGGTTCGTGAGGCGGCTCAGCTCGGAAACGGTGTCCCGGTAGCGGCGCCAGTTGCGGTAGTTGCGGATCAGGTTCATCGTACGTCTCGTTCGTCTTCGTTCAGCTGTTCTTGTCTCTTGCTTACGAATGGTAGATAGGCCCGGTCGTGCGATTTTGGAATGGCTTTTGGTGCATGGCAGCATTGCAAATTGTGCATTGCAACATTAATCGATTTTAGCCGGTAGCCATAAATCCGGCGAAATCATCCAAAGGATCGATACTTCAACGGGTTGGCTGTCAACGCCAGGCAAAAGCCGAGCAGCGATCGCGAGGGAAGATGGCGAGTTATTCGTCACGGGTTCGCAAGGACGTCGCAAGATGGGTGGCGTCGGGCATCATCGACGGCAAGGCCGCGAAAGCGATCGTCCTTGATGTCGAGTCGCACGACCGGAGGTCGCTGAGTTTCGGGTCGATCCTGGCGATCATGGCTGCCTTGCTGCTCGGGGCTGCCATCCTGGTCTTCGTCGCGTCGAACTGGGAGGCGATCCCGCGGCTCGGACGGGTCGGCGCGCTCTTCGCCATCATCTTCGCGGGTTATGTCGGCGGTGCAGCGCTTAAACTGAACGGCCACGCGGCGATTGCGGAGGGCGTCTGGCTGATCGCGGCGGCGGCATTCGGCGGCGCGATCGCACTGATAGGCCAGATGTACCATCTATCCGGCGATGAGACACAGGCGGTGCTGACCTGGTGCGCCGGCACGGCCATCGCGGCGGCGGCCCTGCGCTCGGGGCCGCTGACGATGGGTGCTGTCGCGCTCGCCGCTGCCTGGCTGTTCCTGCGCGAGGTCGATTTCGGACGGGACATGGGCTATCCCCACGCCTTCCTCGGGATAGCCGCCATCCTGTGGCTTCTGTCCTACTGGACCGACAGCCGTGCGTCGCGCCATCTTCTGCTTCTATCGCTGGTCTTCTATGCGGCGCTTGTGGCCGCCGGGCGCGACAGCGACGTCGTCGGCATCGCGGCCATGCTCGCGGCCATTTCGGCGGCACTGTTCGCGCTTGCCGTCGCGATGCCGGAGAAGGTCGAGAAAATCGCCCGGCTCGGCGGGCTTCTCCCCGTCCATGGCCTGATCGGCTTCCTGACTGGCATGATCATGATCCAGCTCGAGATCGCCGACGAAAACAGCACGGGCTTTGCAATCGCCGCAGCCGTCGCACTGGCCGGAATCGTTGCCGCGCTCCTATTCGCCGGGCGTGAAAGTCGCGGCCTGCGGTGGGTTGCCTATATCGGTTTCGCGGCCGAGCTCTGCCTGATCTATGTGACGATGATCAGGGACATGTTCGGCACGGCCGGCTTCTTCCTGGCGGCAGGTGTCATTCTCGGGCTGCTGGCACTGGCCATCATCCGCGTCGAGAAACGCATGAAGGAACCGCGCCTGCCTGAAGGAGCGGCGGCATGAGCGGGAAAAGACTTGTCATGGCAGCCGCGCTGCTTGCCGTCGCCCAGATAGGTTTCCTGTCCTGGATGATAGCCGGGCGCGCCGCGGTCCTGCGGGAAGGGCAGGAGGTGTTGCTCAAGGTCGAGCCGATCGATCCGCGCGACCTCCTGCGCGGCGATTATGTGCGGCTGAATTATGAGATCCGGGACGTCCCGGTGAAGCTTGTCGAGAACGCGCCGCCCGGCGAGTTCGTGGCCGAGAACGGGTCGGTTTTCGTGCGCCTGGGCAAGGATCCCGATGGTTACTGGCGCGTGCGTTTGGCGAGGCTCGGAGAGCCGTCCACGACGGCGGTTGGCCCGGACGAGATAGACATAAGGGGCTCGATTTCGCGCGGATGGGCGCTCCGCCCGGATGACTCGTTCAGCGTGCAATACGGCATCGATCGCTACTATGTGCCGGAAGGCGAAGGCCGCGCCATTGAGGCCGACATGCGCGAGCGGCCGTTCGGTATTCTCGCTGCGGTCGGAAGCGACGGCGTCCCGCAGATCAAGGCGTTGATGGATGGCGATACCAGGCTCTACGAGGAGCCGCTTTACTAGGACCTGTCGATATTCAGGTGAGGCCGGCGTGCAAATGGCATCTTCCTGCGCTTTCGGTGCTCGTCCAAGGTAGCTGCAACCTTATCGCCTCGCCTGCGTTTGCGACCGATGATGGACGAAAAACCCTTTGACGAACCCGTAACGCTGGAACTTGGCCGTATCGGTCAATTTCGGCGCATCGACACCACGCGCGAGGCGGCGGAATGCCTGATGACGGTCTGGCCGCTCAATCGCGGGGCACGGCATCGCGACGCGGTAGAGACCTGCCTGAAGGTGCTCGACGGCCACCGCTCCACCGAGGATGCGCGACGCGCGCTGATCGAGGCCGCGAAGGAATCCGAGGTGCTTGCGCCGGAATCCACCCGCCACTGATCGACGCGCCGGCGGCGGCATTTGAGGTTGCCGGCAGCGCCGGAGCCTGAACGGGGTTGAACCGGAAGCAATCCGGTGCCAAATCATGGTGGCGACCCCTTAGGTCGAACTTCCACGTCGCATCTCGAGGCGTCTCATGGTGACTTATCTCGACGCCGTCACGGCGCCGCTTCGCAACACCGGCCAGATCCGGCTCTACGGAGCCGAGGCCTTCGAAGGCATGCGCAAGGCGTGCGCCGTCACGGCCGCGTGCCTGGACGAACTTGCCGGCATGGTCGCGCCCGGGGTGACGACGGAGGCAATCGATCGCTTTGTCTTCGAGTTCGGCATGGATCACAATGCGATGCCGGCGACGCTGAACTATCGCGGCTACACCAAATCGTCCTGCACCTCGATCAACCATGTGGTTTGCCACGGCATCCCCGACAACAAGCCGCTCAGGGACGGGGACATCGTCAATATCGACGTGACCTATATTCTTGACGGGTGGCATGGGGATTCGAGCCGCATGTATCCGGTCGGCCAGATCAAACGCGCCGCCGAACGGCTGCTCGAAGTGACGCATGAGTGCCTCATGCGCGGCGTCGCGGCCGTGAAGCCGGGCGTCCGCACCGGCGCGATCGGAGCGGCCATACAGTCCTACGCCGAAGCCGAGCGCTGTTCGGTGGTGCGCGACTTCTGCGGGCACGGTGTCGGCCAGCTCTTCCACGACGCGCCGAACATCCTGCACTACGGCAGTGCCAGCGAAGGCGTCGAGATGCGCGAAGGCATGATCTTCACCATTGAGCCGATGATCAATCTCGGCCGCCCGCATGTGAAGGTCCTGTCGGACGGCTGGACAGCGGTCACGCGCGACCGCTCGCTCTCGGCGCAGTATGAGCATACGGTCGGCGTGACCGCGGCCGGCTGCGAAATCTTCACGCTGTCGCCGAAAGGGCTCGACCGGCCGGGGCTTGCGTAGAATCGACCGGCATCCCGAAAACCGCTTCGCTCTTTTGCGGATAATGCTTTAACATTTCTGCCGGCGAGCGAAGTATTTCGCCGTCCAGTGCTTCCGACGGGCAGGGGATGACGGGTCGGCAATGGCGGGGCAGGACGAAGACGAGCGCGGCTTTTTCGCCGAGCGGCCGACGCCGCGCATGGGCAAAGCGGAGGCTGCTGCGAAGGAAAAGCCGCACTATCTCGGCCATCGCGAGCGATTGCGCGACCGTTTCGCAGCATCCGGCTCGGGCGATGCTTTCGCCGACTACGAATTGCTCGAACTGCTTCTCTTCAGGCTGATTCCGCGTGCCGACACCAAGCCTGTCGCCAAGTCGCTGCTTGCCCGTTTCGGCACCCTGTCGGAAGTGCTCGGGGCGCCGATGGCGCGGCTACAGGAGGTGAAGGGCGTGGGTGCTGCGGTGGCACTCGACCTCAAGGTCGTCGCGGCGGCGGCAAAACGCATGGCGCGCGGCGAGATAAAGGGCCGGGAGGTGCTGTCCTCCTGGGAGCAGGTGCTCGAATATTGCCGGGCGGCCATGGCTTTCGAGGAACGCGAACAGTTTCGTATACTCTTCCTCGACAAGAAGAACGCGCTGATCGCCGACGAAGTGCAACAGACCGGCACGGTCGACCACACACCGGTCTATCCGCGCGAGGTGATACGGCGGGCACTGGAACTGTCATCCACCGCCATCATCCTGGTTCACAACCATCCGTCAGGCGATCCGACACCGTCGCGCGCCGACATCGAGATGACCAAGACGATTCTGGAGACCGGCCGTCAGCTCGGCATCGCCGTGCATGACCACATCATCATCGGCAAGAAGGGCTTTGCCTCGATGAAGGGCCTGCGGCTGATATAGGTTGCCGGCATTCGGGTAAGGTCGCCCTGCAGATGGAATCCCAACGAACCGCAAACGAAAAGGGCCGCGCGAGGCGGCCCTTCGATCATCCGCAACAGCAGAGACTATTCCTCGCCAGCGGCCTTCTTCTTGGCGGCGGCCTTCTTCTTCGGCGCCTCGGCCTTGGCTTCCTCGGAGGCAGGCTCGTCGGCCTTCTTGGCCTTCTTTGCGGCCGGCTTCTTGGCCGGCTTCGCCTCGGTCTCGACGTCGTCGTCGGCCATCAGTTCTTCCTTCGACACCTTCTTGTCGGTGACGGAGATCGAACCCAGCAGGTGGTCGATGACCTTCTCCTCGAACAGAGGCGCGCGAATCGAGGTGATGGCGTTCGGGTTGTTGCGATAGAACTCGAAGGCTTCCTGCTGCTGGTTGGCCGGGAAGCGGCGCACCGTCTCGAAGAGCGCGCGCTGCACCTCGTCGTCGGAAACCGTGACGCCGGCCTTCTCGCCGATCTCGGCTAGCACGAGACCGAGACGGACGCGGCGCTCGGCGAGCTTCGTATACTCGGTGCGCGCCTCCTCTTCCGTCGTATCCTCGTCGGCGAAGCTGCGCCCGGCGGCTTCGAGGTCGCGGTTCACCTGGCTCCAGATGTTGGTGAACTCGGCCTCGACGAGCTTCGACGGCGCCTCGAACCGGTATTCGGCGTCGAGCTGGTCGAGCAGCTGGCGCTTGACCTTCTGGCGGGTCATCGAGCCGAACTGGCTCTCGATCTGGCCTTTGACGATCTCGCGCAGGCGCTCGAGCGATTCCAGCCCGAGCGACTTCGCCGTCTCGTCGTTGATCTCGAGCGGTCCCGGCTTCGCCACTTCATTCACGGTCACGTCGAAGGTGGCTTCCTTGCCGGCCAGGTGCGGCGCGCTGTAGTTTTCCGGGAAGGTGACGGTGATCTGCTTCCTGTCGCCGGCCTTGGCGCCGAGCAGCTGGTCCTCGAAGCCGGGGATGAACTCCTTGGAGCCGAGCACGAGCGGCTGTCCGGTGCCGGCGCCGCCGTCGAACGCCTCGCCGCCGATCTTGCCGACATAGTCGATGGTGACGCGGTCGCC
>JALYWP010000192.1 GCA_030852655.1 Pseudomonadota bacterium
GAGAAATAATCCCTCGGATCCGGCCTGTTGTAGATGTGATTGAGGTTCAACTTGCCGGTGCGATCGTAATCCGGCTTGACGGCGGTCGCGGGTGACAGCATCTCCATCGGCGGGATCCTTCGTCATAATGAAAAGGGATTTCGCGCGCCACGGCGCGAAAGGCGAAAACTCCGTATTGGTTGGATGCGGCCAAGCATAGGCGCCGGGGGTGGGGAAATAAACCCTTGGTGTCGCCCTTTATCGCACCAGGTCGCAATCAGGCCATGCAAATCGCGATGCTACCAGCGGCCCTTTCGCCTGTTCCATGCGTAGAGCAGGCTTGCGAAACGATCGTAGGCGAAACGCGTGAGCGGCAGCACGGCCTGGTTGCCGAGGAGCGCGGCGAGCCATGCCTCGCCGGGCGTCGCGCGCCACACGGCGATCGCGACATCGGCGCCGACGAGCAGCCGCCCCTGCGTGTCCGTGGCATGCAGCCGGCGCCTTACGTCCTCCAGCGACGCACCGAAGCGGGCCAATGCGTCAGGCTCCAGATTGATGTCGCAAAATACGATGCGGCCCGCTCTCACCGCCTCGACCAGCCGTTTCTTCTGATGGTTGACGCCTGCGTCGCAGACCGGGCAGCGTGTGTTGTACCAGACGGTCAGGTCCGGCCGGCCGCTCACACCGGGCGCAGCCCGAGGTCGGACAGACACATCGAAACGGACGCGGCGCGCACGGCCGCGATCGTCTCGTCCGGCCCGATCTCGGCCACGCTGCGATAGCCTTCGGGGCCGAGCTGCTTGTGAATGCGTGTCACCAGGGTCAGCGCGTTGATCACCCACACCTCAGGGATGCCATAGGCGGCATAGGTGCCGATCTTGCGCCCGAGATCGTAACGCAGGCTGCTGTCGGCGATCTCGATGGCCAGAAGCACATCGTAGCCGCGCATGTCGCCGGGAGCGATCGAGCGCGGAAAGACGCAGAAGTCAGGTTCGACGAAGCTTTTCTCATCGAGCCGGAGCGTGGTTTCCTGCCCAATTCGAAGATCCGCGGCTTTCGTCGTTTGCAGATGCTCGTTGAGCTCTATCTTCACCATTTCATGGCGCGCGCCCTTCGGCGACATAGGCACGACCTCTCCCCCGATCAGTTCGAACCGCTCGTCCCCATCGATGATGCCTGCTTCCACCATCGCGTCGATCTCGGCAACGGTCCATGCCCGGCGGGGCATGCCTTCGGCAGCCATGGTGGTGCCTGGCTCGATCAGGAAATCCTGTCGCAGATGCTCGTTCATGGCCCCGACCTTAGCATGACGGGCGCATCGATGCACGAGTCATGGGATCGGCCGGCCCCGCGATCCGCGCAAGCCGCAACAAAAAGCCCGGCTCGGTGGCCGGGCTTGGTTTCCTAGCTGTCCAGGAAGCTTCGCAGCTTCCTCGATCGGCTCGGGTGCTTGAGCTTCCTCAGCGCCTTCGCCTCGATCTGGCGGATACGCTCGCGCGTCACCGAGAATTGCTGGCCGACTTCCTCCAGCGTGTGGTCGGTGTTCATGCCGATGCCGAAGCGCATCCGCAGCACGCGCTCCTCGCGCGGGGTGAGCGAGGCGAGCACGCGCGTCGTCGTCTCGCGCAGATTCGCCTGGATCGCCGCGTCGATCGGCAGGATCGCCATCTTGTCCTCGATGAAGTCGCCCAGATGCGAATCCTCCTCGTCGCCGACGGGCGTTTCGAGCGAGATCGGCTCCTTGGCGATCTTCAGCACCTTGCGCACCTTCTCCAGCGGCATGGCGAGCTTTTCGGCCAGTTCCTCCGGCGTCGGCTCGCGGCCGATCTCGTGCAGCATCTGGCGCGAGGTGCGCACGATCTTGTTGATCGTCTCGATCATGTGCACCGGAATGCGGATGGTGCGGGCCTGGTCGGCGATCGAACGCGTGATCGCCTGCCTGATCCACCATGTGGCATAGGTCGAGAACTTGTAGCCGCGGCGATACTCGAACTTGTCCACCGCCTTCATCAGGCCGATATTGCCTTCCTGGATCAGATCGAGGAACTGCAGGCCGCGGTTCGTGTATTTCTTGGCGATGGAGATGACCAGGCGCAAATTCGCCTCGACCATCTCTTTCTTGGCGATGGCCGCCTCACGCTCGCCCTTCTGCACCTGGTTGACGATCTTGCGGAACTCGGCGATCGAGATCGCCGTCTCGGTGGCGAGGTTCTGGATTTCCGAACGCAGCCCCTTGATCGCCTCCTTCTCGTTCTTGGTGAACTCCTTCCAGCCCTTGGCCGAAAGATTGGCGATCGACTTGATCCAGTTGGGGTCGAGCTCCGAGCCCTGATAGTGCTCCAGGAACGCCTCGCGCTTGACGCCGTAGCTTTCGGCAAGGCGCAGGAGCTTGCCCTCGTTCTGCACCAGCCGCTTGTTGATGTCGTAGAGTTGCTCGACCAGCGCCTCGATGCGCGCATTGTTGAGCGACAGCGACTTCACCGCCTTTATGAGGTTGTCCTTGAGCTCCTTGTGGCGGCGCAACTGGCTGGGCGACAGCGTGCCGGAGGCCGACAGCCGGTTCTCGACCTGCTGGTCCTGCAGCTTCCGGAGCTTCTTGTAGGTGTCGGCGATGACGTCGAAGGTCTCCATGACCTGCGGGCGAAGCTCGGCTTCCATGGCCGCCAGCGACAGGCTGGCCTCGTCCTCGTCGTCGTCGTCCTCCTCGAGGCCGCGCGTGTCGGCGCCGACATTGGTGATGTCGTCGTCGTCGCGGGACGGCCGGCGTCCCTTTTCCTCCTGGGCGGGCTTGGCCTCTTCCTCGGGGCGCGCAACGACCGGCGCCTGCTTGGCCTCCGGCCCGGCATAGGTCGCCTCGAGGTCGATGATCTCGCGCAGCAGGATCTTCGCCTCGTTGAGCTCGTCGCGCCAGATGATGATGGCCTGGAAGGTGAGCGGGCTCTCGCACAGGCCGGCGATCATCGTCTCGCGGCCGGCCTCGATGCGCTTGGCGATGGCGATCTCGCCCTCGCGCGACAAGAGTTCGACCGAGCCCATCTCGCGCAGATACATGCGAACCGGATCGTCGGTGCGGTCGGTCGGCTCTTTCTTGGCGGGGGTGGCGGCGACTGCCGTACCGGTCTGCTCGGCAAGCTCGTTGGCGTCTTCCTCGGCGTCGGCGGACGCCGGCTCGGCCTCGGCGTCGTCGCCGGTCTCGTCGTCCTCGACGACGTTGATGCCCATGTCGGAGAGCATGGACATGGTGTCCTCGATCTGCTCGGAAGTGACTTCCTCCGAGGGCAGCACCGAGTTCAGCTCATCCATCGTGACATAGCCGCGCTTCTTCGCGGCCTTGATCATCTTCTTGACGGCATCGTCGGAGAGGTCGAGCAGGGGGCCGTCCGTTGCGGCCTCACGTTCCGGCTCCGCCTCG
>JALYWP010000040.1 GCA_030852655.1 Pseudomonadota bacterium
AGCGCCAGCAGCACGCAGCTGTGGTCGTAGGCGTCCTCGATCGGGTCGGCGACGCTGCCGTCCACGTTCAGCGTGCGCACCCAGCCGCCGCGCTCCGTGCGACCATTCTGGCCCATGAAATCCAGCCCATGCGCGATCAGCCTGTCCGCCGGCCCGTCCCAGCCACGCATCCTGGCGACCGCAAAGGCATAGACCTGGCGCGCCATGGTCCGCATGCGCTTTGGCTTCGACAGAGGCGAGCCATCGAAGCCGAGCGCCTCATGAAAGCCGCCATGGATCTCGTCGACGCCCTTGGTGGACCACAGGGGCAGCGTCTCGTCGAACAGCCAGTGGTGCACCCGTTGCCGCCAGGCGCCGCTCACCAGCACGCGGTCAGGCGCCGGCGTGAAACGCGTCTCCAGCCGGCCGCTCTTCTCCAGTTGCTCGACGATCTTCTTAACGTTCTGGCTGTGGCTTACCGGCGCCACGAAGGTCGCGTCCGGCGTCGCGACGATCGCCATGTTCTTGAGCCCGACCGCCGAAAGCAGGTTGCCATCGCTGCGGAAATACGAGTTTTCGCAGTCGATCGCGACCACGTCGCCGAGGATCACATTGCCGTTCCCGTCGGCCGGGCCGATGTCGAGCAGCGATTGCCAGGAGCCGAGGTCGTTCCAGCGGAATCCGGCCGGCACCATGGCGATGCGCTCGGCCTTCTCCATGATCGCATAATCGATGGAAGTGGACGGGATAGCCTCATAGAGGTCGAGCGGCAGGTAGAGACCGGAGAGATCGTTGGTCGCCGCGGCGAATGCCGCCTGCGCGGCATCCCATATGTCCGGGCGGAATTTTCGGAACGCATCGCGCATGGCGCCGGCGCGAAACAGGAAGATGCCGGTGTTCCAGTAGAAACTGCCGCTGGCGACATAGCGTTCGGCTGTCGCGAGATCGGGCTTCTCGACGAAGCGCGACACATCGTGGGCCTGCCCGCCATTCGCCACCTCGATATAGCCGTAGCCGGTCTCCGGCTGCGTCGGCTTGACGCCGAACACCACGATGCGTCCTTCCAGCGCGGCGGGTACGCCCTCCTCTACCGTCCGCCAGAACTGCTCGTCGCTCGATATCTCGTGGTCGGAGGGCACCACCAGCATCGTCGCGTCGCCATGGGCGGCCAGCGTCTGCAAGGTCGCGATCGCCACCGCGGCGGCCGTGTTTCGTCCGATCGGCTCGAAGATCGCGCCGCCGCCGGCAATTTCGATCTCGCCGAGATCCGCATACACGCGGCGCGAATGTTTTTCCGAAGCAATCAGGTAGATCGGCGTCGTACCCTCTGGCCGCGCCGCCAGCCGCCGCAGGGTCTTCGCCAGCATCGAGCCATCGCCCGAAAGATCATGGAACTGCTTTGGATTGTCCTCGCGCGACAATGGCCATAGCCGCGATCCGACGCCGCCACTCATCACGAAGCCGACGATCTTTTCGCTCATGTTCGGGCCTCAGAACGTCTGGTTGTAGGCGCCGACTTCGGGATTGCGGCGCAGCACCGCGTCGACAGCTTCGAACATCTCGCGCCGCCGCTGCGACGACACCGGGCTTTCCACAACCACCACCATCTCCGGCTTGTTCGACGACGCGCGGACCAGCCCCCATGTTCCATCCTCCGCGACGACCCTGACGCCATTCACGGTGACGAGATCGGCGATCTTCTGGCCCGCGAAAACCTCGCCTGCGCCCTGCATGGCCCGGAAATCCGTCAGCACCCGCTCCACCACCTGGTATTTCACCTCGTCGTCGCAATGCGGCGACATGGTCGGCGTACCGAATGTGGCGGGCAGCGCCGCGTAAAGATCGGCCATCGACTTCCCGGGATTGCGGTCGAGCATCCGGCACACGGCAATTGCGGTGACAAGGCCATCGTCATAGCCGCGCCCGATCGGCGGATTGAAGAAGAAATGCCCGGATTTCTCGAAACCGGCAATGGCGCCAAGCTCGGCGACGCGGCGCTTGATGTGCGAATGGCCGGTCTTCCAGTAGTCGGTCACAGCGCCATTGGCCCCCAGCACGGCATCCGTCTGGAACAGACCAGTCGACTTCACGTCCACCACGAATTTCGAATTGGAATGCAGCGAGGAAATGTCCCGCGCCAGCATGACGCCTACCTTGTCGGCAAAAATCTCGTTGCCGAGATTGTCGACCACACCGCAGCGATCGCCGTCGCCGTCGAAACCCAGCCCGACATCGGCGCCTGTCTCCAGCACCTTGTCGCGGATCGCATGCAGCATCTGCATGTCCTCAGGGTTCGGATTGTAGCGCGGAAACGTATGATCGAGTTCGCAATCGAGCGGGACCACCTCGCAGCCGATACGCTCCAGTGCTTCCGGGGCGAAGGCGCCGGCGGTGCCGTTGCCACAGGCCGCGACAACGCGCAGTCTTCGCGCGATCTTCTCGCCGGCCGTCAGGTCGTCGAGATAGGTTTTGCGGAAATCGGCGACGAATTCGTAGGAGCCGCTACCGACGAGATCGAAGTCGCCGCCAAGCACGATCTCCTTCAGCGCCGACATTTCTTCCGGCCCGAAGGTCAGCGGGCGCTGCGCACCCATCTTCACGCCGGTCCAGCCGTTTTCGTTATGCGAGGCAGTGACCATCGCGACCGATGGGGCATCGAGCGCGAACTGCGCGAAATAGGCCATCGGCGACAGCGCGAGCCCTACGTCCTTGACGCGCGCGCCGGCTGCCATCAGCCCCGAAACCAGCGCCAGCTTGATCGACAGCGAATAGCTGCGGAAATCGTGGCCGGTGACGATCTCCGGTCCTGCCCCAAGGCGCCGGATCAGCGTGCCCAACCCCATCCCCAGCGCCTGGACGCCGACCAGGTTGAGATCGGGCTCGCGGTCGGAACCCGGGTGGCCGAACCACCAGCGTGCGTCATACTCGCGAAACCCCGTCGCCTTGATCAGCGCGCAGGTTTCGAAGCCGAGGCTGTTCGGGCTCGCCTCTCCAACGATCTTGAACGGCAAGGCAGGAACTCCAGGTGGGAAGCACGTCGAGTCGTCGTATTTGACGGTTCGATCCCTATAGGCGCTGTCGCTCCCGCATGGAACCAAAAAGCCGCAGCGCAAACCGCTACAGCCGTCCAAATTGACACCCATTGGAGCTTGCAGGATCAATATGCCACGGCTATAAGCCCGCGTCTGGTCACGGAGTGTAGCGCAGTCTGGTAGCGCACGTCGTTCGGGACGACGGGGTCGCAGGTTCAAATCCTGCCACTCCGACCAGAAAAAATCCTTGAGTTGTCAATCCCGGAGCTGGGCAAACCGCTTGTCGTCGACGGCGGCGGCCATCAGCGCGCGCGTGTAGCTGTCCGCGGGCCTGTTGAATATCTGCTCGGTCGGACCCTCTTCGACGATCTTGCCCGCCTTCATCACGATTATGTAGTCGGCCATCGCCCGCACGACAGCCAGATCGTGGCTGATGAACAGATATGACAGGCCGTTCGCGGCCTGCAGATCGCGCAGCAGTTCAATGATCTGCTTCTGGACCGAACGGTCCAGCGCAGAAGTCGGCTCGTCCAGCACGATGACGCTCGGTTTCAGGATGATTGCCCGCGCGATGGCGATGCGCTGCCTCTGCCCGCCGGAGAATTCGTGCGGATAGCGGTTTCGCATGGACGGATCGAGCTGGACTTCGCGCAGCGCTTCGACAGCCCGCTGGTCGCGATCGCGGGCGGAAAGCGAGGGTTCGTGCACGAGCAGCCCTTCGCTGACGATCTGCCCGACCGTCATGCGCGGCGACAGCGACCCGAATGGATCCTGAAAGACCAGCTGCAGGCGCTTGCGCAACGGGCGCATTTCACCGCGATCGAGCTCGGAAATGTCCTTGTCGCCAAACCGTATCCTGCCGTCGCTCGGCATCAGGCGAAGCAGGGCCCGGCCGAGCGTCGACTTACCCGAGCCCGATTCGCCCACCACACCGATGGTCTGCCCGCGACTGAGCGCCAATGATACTCCGTCGACCGCCCGGATCGACAGCCGCTGCATGCGAAGCCCGCCGCCGATGTCGAAGGTAACGGCAACGTCGCGGCCTTCGAGCAGGATCGGCGCCGAGGGCTCGGGCGGAGCCTTGCGCCCGGTCGGTTCGGCCGCGAGCAGCATCCTGGTGTAGGCCTGCTCCGGCGCCTTGAAAATGCTCTCGGTCGCCCCTTCCTCGACGACGTTGCCCTCGCGCATCACATAGACGCGGTCGGCCAGCCGGCGGACGATGCCGAGATCGTGGGTAATGAAGACGATCGCCATGCCGAGCTTTTCCTGCAACTCGGCAAGCAGCGTCAGGATTTGCGCCTGGATCGTGACGTCGAGCGCGGTCGTCGGCTCGTCGGCGATCAGTATGTCGGGATCGTTGGCGAGCGCCATCGCGATCATCACGCGCTGACGCTGGCCTCCCGAAAGCTCGTACGGATAGGAAGCCAGGCGGCGTTCGGGTTCCGGGATATGGACAAGCGTGAGCAGCCGCAAAGCCTCCGCCTTCGCCTCGGCGCGCGACAGGCCCCTGTGTCTTCGTATCGGCTCCACAAGCTGGTTGCCGATCGAATAGAGCGGGTCGAGCGACGTCATCGGCTCCTGGAAGATCATGGTGATCTTGCGGCCGCGAACCTTGTTGATTTCCGCCTTGTCGAGTTCCAGCAGGTTCTGGCCGCGATAGTCGACGTGCCCCGTTGCCTTGCCGTTCGCGGCAAGGAGTTGCATGGCCGCCATCATCGCCTGGCTCTTGCCCGACCCGGATTCACCGACGATCGCGACGGTTTCGCCGGCTTTGACGTCGATATCGACGCCACGGACGGCCTCCACGGCGCCGTCGAGCGTGGTGAACGAGACGCGCAGGTCGCGGATCGACAGTATGGTCTCTCCGGCCATCTCAGTGGTCCTTCGGATCGAGCGCGTCGCGCAGGCCGTCGCCGACGAAGTTCAGGGCGAAAAGCGTCGAGACGAGGAACAGCGCCGGGAAGAACAGCAGCCAGTTGGCGCTGCCGATATTGTTGGCGCCGGTTGCGATCAGGACGCCCCAGCTTGTCATCGGTTCCTGCACGCCAAGTCCAAGAAATGAAAGGAAACTCTCGAGAATGATCACATGCGGCACAAGAAGCGTCATATAGATGACGACTGGCCCGAGCAGGTTCGGCACGACGTGCCGGAACAGGATGCCTGCTCGCGATACGCCGAGCGCCTCGGCCGCCTGGACATATTCGTGCCGCCGGATCGACAGGGCCTGCCCCCTGACGATGCGCGCCATGTCGAGCCAGAGGACCGCTCCAACCGCCAGGAACATCAGGACGAAGTTTCGCCCGAAAAAAACAACCAGCATGATGACGAAGAAGATGAAAGGCAGCGAATAGAGCACATCCACGATGCGCATCATGATTTCGTCCGTCCGGCCGCCGACAAAACCCGCCGTCGCACCGTAGACGACGCCGATCACGACTGCCGTGATCCCGGCGAGCAGGCCGATCGCCAGCGAGATGCGGCCAGCCACCAAGGTTCTGGACAGGAGATCGCGACCGATATTATCGGTGCCGAAGAAAAAATACTGCTGCTTGATCGAAGCGCTCATAACCGCTTCTTTCCCGTCGGGCGATTTGCTTTCGAGCCTGGCGCCGTCGAACGTATCCGAGCGGTCGAGATAACGTATGTTGCGGTCGTCGATCTCACGGCTCGACGTGACGGTCACGAATACGCGTTCGCCGTCCTGGCCCCAATCCTTGACGTCGAGGCGCATGCGCCGGACCGCGTCTACGAGTGCGCTCTCGATCATCTCGGGCTCGGGATAGGCCGACAGGCTGGGCGGCGTCCGCACGTAGTCGGCGTAGATCGTTGTGTAGCTATGCGGCACGAACAGGGGGCCGACGATACAGGCCACCGCCATCGCCGCCAGGTAGAAGAGGCTGAACATGGCCGCCTTGTTGGCGCGCAGCCTCGCCCTGGCGTCACCCCATTGCGAGCGGCCGACGATCGCGGTTTCGTGGGCTCCGGTTGCCATTGCCTCGTCAGTCATAGCGCACCCGCGGATCGACCACCGCGTAGAGGATGTCGACGATCAAGTTGAACAGGATCGTGAATATGGCGATGACCACGACCGTTCCCATCACCAGCGTGTAGTCGCGGTTGAGCGCGGCGTCGACGAAATAGCGGCCGACGCCGGGGATGGCGAAGATCGTCTCGACGATGATCGACCCTGTCAGCAGAGCCGCTGCCGCCGGTCCGGCATAGGAGACGATCGGAAGCACCGCACCACGCAGCGCATGCTTGACGATCACCGACCAGTCCGAAAGGCCCAGCGCCCGCGCGGTGCGGATGTGATGCGCGCGCAGCGCCTCGATCATCGAGCCTCTCATCAGGCGAGCGACGATTGCGATCTGCGGCAGGGCCAGCGTAAGGGTCGGGCCTATCTTGTTCACGAATGCGCCGCCCCCCCAGCCGCCGATCGGCAGAAGGTTCCAGGTCAGGCCGAAGACAAGCTGGATTACCGGCGCGATGACAAAGGTCGGGATCGTGCTTCCCGCCGTCGCGGTGGCGATGACGGCATAATCGCCAAGCTTGTTCTGGTTCAGCGCCGCAGCGACACCGAGCCCGCACCCGACGAGCAGCGCCAGCATCAGGGCCATGGAGCCGAGCTGTATGGAAATCGGCAGGCCGTTGGCGAAGAGCTCCCCGACCGTGAAATCGGGCAGATTGTAGCTCGGCCCAAAATTGCCGTGCAGAAGATTCTTGAGATAGTTGAGGTATTGCTGCCAAAGCGGGTCGTTCAATCCGAACTGCGCTTCAAGATTGGCCTTGATTTCGGGACTGAGGCCCCGTTCCTGGTTGAACGGGCCGCCGGGCGCGACGCGGATCAGGAAAAACGCCAGCGTCACGATGACGAACAATGTCGGTATGGCGGTCAAAAACCGCCGCAAGACATAGATCAGCATCAGAACCCCGCCTTCACTTGCCAGCTTTTTGCATCAGTCCGGAAACCGAATGGTTCGCAAATCCAATGCG
>JALYWP010000029.1 GCA_030852655.1 Pseudomonadota bacterium
GCAACGACGATGTCATTGCCGAGCCCATTCATCCTCGCGAAGGGGGCCGCGCTGGCCATGGCTCCAAGCTTTCCGCTGTCTTTCGGCGCTATATGGCCGAACCGATCGCGAATTACCAGTGCGGCGGCAGCGACTGACGGACCGAGTCGATCCGTCACAATTGTTGAAATAATTTCGCGACAAATTCGGCAGCACACCCAATTTTAACCATATCAGGCTGAAATTCGGCCACCTTCACCAGCTTGATGGTGTCGGAAGATTGATCCTGCGGCGCCTGATGGCAGCCCGACGGAGGACGTGATGGCTTTTTCGAAGACCGGTCTCGTGGCGGTTTCGCTGGCAGCCCTGCTTGCCGCGGGCTGCTCGAGCACCCGCTTCTCCTCGATGAACGAGCAGCCGGCGCCGCTGCAGGCCGCGCCGTCCGGAAACGTGACTGCGTCGACCACGCTGCCGCCGCCTGCCGCACCCGGCACGGCTGCCGATCCGGCTGGCTTCCCGGCCGCGCCCGAGGCTTCGACGCAGATGGCCGCTGTCGACCCGGCAGCCACCTCACCCGACATCACCACCGGCAGCGTCGTCGGCGCCTGGAACGCTTCTGTTTCGGGGCAGAGCTGCCAACTCATCACCTCGCTGACCAAGCTCGGACCCAACAACCGCGCGGCGTCGCGCGGCTGCGCCGCCCCTGTCAACGGCGTGAAGAGCTGGAACGTAGCCGGCAAGCAGCTGTCGCTCTACGACGAGACCGGATCGGTCCTCGCCCGCCTCTATTCGTCCGGGGCGGAAAAATTCGATGGACAGACGTCGACGGGATTGCCTATCTCGCTGTCCAGGTAGCCGCCTGATCCCTTTTCCGTTCCGATGACCGATGCACCTGCGTGACGGCCTCCAGCCGCATCCGACCGTCGCGCAGCGTTATGCGCAACTCGTGGCGACCGGCGATATCACCGAGGATCCGGCCCAGCGGTCGGTCGTGGCCGCCCTCGACCGTCTGATCGTAGAGATCGGAACCAAACGCCTCGCCCGCAAGTCGAGCGCGCTCGGCTGGTTCTTCGCCAGGAGCCGGGCCGCCCCGGAGCTCGTGACCGGACTCTACATCCATGGCGGCGTCGGCCGCGGCAAGACCATGCTGATGGACCTGTTCTTCGACACGGTCCCGGTGCGGCGCAAGCGGCGCGTCCATTTCAACGACTTCATGGCCGACGCCCACGACCGCATCCAGAGGCACCGGCAGGCGCGCAAGGAAGGCAGGGCGAAGGACGACGATCCGATCCCGCCGGTCGCCAGGGCGCTGGCCGAAGAGGCCTGGGTGCTCTGCTTCGACGAGTTCTCCGTCACCGACATCGCCGACGCCATGATCCTGTCCAGGCTGTTCTCGGCGCTCTTCGCCAATGGCGTGGTGCTGGTCGCGACCTCCAATCTGGCGCCGGACGACCTCTATCGCGACGGGCTGAACCGCCAGCTCTTTTTGCCATTCATCAAGCTGCTCAAGCGGCATGCCGGGGTGATGGCGCTCGATTCTCCAAACGACTACCGGATGGAGAAACTGAACCGCATGCCGGTCTATATGGCGCCGCTATCGGCCGAGGCTGACCGACTCATGGACGAGGCGTGGAAGGCAGTCACGCGCGGCACACCGGCCGCGCCGGACGTGCTGGCGGTCAAGGGGCGGCAGGTGCCGGTGCCGCTTGCGGCGGGCGATGCCGCCCGCTTCAGCTTCGCCGATCTGTGCGAGAAGCCGCTCGGTGCGCGCGACTACCTGGCGATCGCCGAAAAATTCGGCACGATCTTCATCGACCGCGTGCCGGTGCTCGACCAGACGCTGCGCAATCCGGCCAAACGCTTCATTCTGTTGATCGACACATTGTACGATAAGCGCGTGCGGCTGGTGCTCAGCGCGGCGGTACCGCCCGATCGCCTCTATGCAGGCCGCCCCGGTGTCACCGAAGCCTTCGAGTTCGACCGCACCGTCTCGCGGCTTATCGAAATGCAGAGCAGCGAGTGGCTGGACGTCTGGAGGGCGAAGCAGGGCGACGACCGGGACGCGACTGCGGGCTCGCCATCCTGACGGCCTCAAGGCCTATGACAACGGAGCGTCATGACATACTCGTGAAATTTCTTGACGTTTACGTAAATGCATTTTTATCTAACCGATTGAAAATGTTCACCCAAAAATAATCGATTGAACTTTACATGGCACAGGGCTATCTCGGGGCCCGATTTTCGGCACCGCCTCTTCTCTGGCCTTTCGCTCTCCCGGGTCATTGCCCGGTCACGAATTTACGGGAAAATCCTCACATGGCACGCAACAAGATTGCCCTCATCGGGTCCGGCATGATCGGCGGCACCCTCGCCCACCTCGTCGGTCTCAAGGATCTCGGCGACGTCGTCCTCTTCGACATCGCCGAGGGCATGCCGCAGGGCAAGGGGCTGGACATCGCCCAGTCTTCGCCGGTCGAGGGCTTCGACTCCCGCTATGTCGGCGTCAACGACTATGCCGGCATCGAGGGCGCGGACGTCTGCATCGTGACGGCCGGCGTGCCGAGGAAGCCCGGCATGAGCCGCGACGACCTGATCGGCGTCAACCTCAAGGTCATGGAGCAGGTCGGCGCGGGCATCCGCAAATATGCGCCGAAGGCCTTCGTCATCTGCATCACCAACCCGCTCGACGCGATGGTGTGGGCGCTGCAGAAATTCTCCGGCCTGCCCAAGACGCATGTGGTCGGCATGGCCGGCATCCTCGACTCGGCGCGCTTCCGTTACTTCCTGGCGGAGGAGTTCAAGGTCTCGGTCGAGGACGTCACCGCCTTCGTGCTCGGCGGCCATGGCGACACGATGGTGCCGCTGACGCGCTATTCGACGGTCGCCGGCATCCCGCTGCCCGACCTCGTCAAGATGGGCTGGACCACCAAGGAGAAGCTGGACCAGATCGTGCAGCGCACACGCGACGGCGGCGCCGAGGTCGTCGGCCTGCTCAAGACCGGCTCTGCCTACTACGCGCCGGCTGCGTCCGCCATCCAGATGGCAGAGGCTTATCTCAAGGACAAGAAGCGCGTGCTGCCCTGCGCCGCGCATCTGTCGGGCCAGTACGGCGTGAATAATCTCTATGTCGGCGTTCCGACCGTGATCGGCGCTGGCGGCATCGAACGCATCATCGAGATCGACCTCAACAAGGCGGAGCAGAAGATGTTTGAAAAATCGGTCGAGGCGGTGCAGACCCTCTGTGAGGCCTGCGTGAAGATCGCTCCCAATCTTGCAAAGAAATAACCTGGCCAAGACGTAAGGGCGGCTCCCATGAACATCCATGAATACCAGGGCAAGCATCTGCTGAAGGCGCGCGGTGCGCCGGTCGCCGAAGGCGTTGCCGTGTTCGACGCGAGCGAGGCCGAGGCCGCCGCGAGGAAGCTGCCGGGACCGCTCTACGTGGTGAAGAGCCAGATCCATGCCGGGGGCCGCGGCAAGGGCAAGTTCAAGGAACTCCCTGCCGACGCCAAGGGCGGCGTCAGGCTGGCGAAGTCGGTCGAGGACGTGGTCGCCAACGTCAACGAGATGCTCGGCAAGACGCTGGTCACCAAGCAGACCGGTCCGGCCGGCAAGCAGGTCAACCGCCTCTATATCGAGGACGGCGCCGACATCGCGCGGGAACTCTATCTGTCGATCCTCGTCGATCGCTCGGTCGGCCGCATCGCCTTTGTCGTCTCGACCGAGGGCGGCATGGACATCGAGGCGGTGGCGCACGACACGCCGGAGAAGATCGTCACGGTGGCGATCGACCCTGAAAAAGGCGTGACATCAGACGACGTCAAGGCGCTGAACGCGGCCCTGAACCTCGACGGCGACGCGGCGAAGGACGGCGAAAAGCTGTTTCCCTTGCTCTACGATGCCTTCGTCGAGAAAGACATGAGCCTGCTCGAGATCAATCCGCTGATCGTGCTCAAGGACGGACATCTGCGGGTGCTCGACGCAAAGGTGTCGTTCGACAACAATGCGCTCTTCCGCCATCCCGACATCGTGGAACTGCGCGACACGACCGAGGAGGACGACAAGGAAATCGAGGCGTCGAAATACGACCTCGCCTATGTCGCCCTCGACGGCAATATCGGCTGCATGGTCAACGGCGCCGGCCTTGCCATGGCGACGATGGACATCATCAAGCTCTACGGTGCCGAG
>JALYWP010000033.1 GCA_030852655.1 Pseudomonadota bacterium
CGTCAACTCAGTTCGCGATGGCTTTCATGAACAGCTTGCCGAGCGTCAGCTGGTGGTCGAAGCGGCCTTCGCGGAGGAAGTTCACCGTCTGGGCGATGACCAGCGGGTTGTTCATCATGAAGGTGTGGGTCGTCGGCAGCACGATGTGGTCGGCCATGCCTTCGAGCCTGGTGCTCTCCACCGACACCTTGCCGTCGTTCGGCCCGTCGAAGCTCGATGACAGGATCGGATTCAAGGAGCGGTCGCCGGCGATGATGCCGAGCTCGAAGTCGGCGACGCCGAGCCGGTTGGGCATGCTGTCGGGTCCGGTGCCGAGCTGCATGCCGGCAGGTCCGTTGATGAACTCGAAAACGGCAAGGTCGCCGAACGTATCGACCACCTCCGAGCCCCGGTTGGGCGGCCCGAGCATGACGACGCGGCCGAGATTTTCGGGCCGGTTGTCCTTGAGCCATGCCCTGAGCACGATGCCGCCCATGGAGTGGGTGACGAAATGGATGCGGTCGGCCTTGCCGCAATTCGCCGCCGCCGTGCCGACATAGGCGATCAGATCGTCGATCGGCTCGTCCATCGACGGGTAGGTTTCGCTGACGGTGGAGAAGTCGAGGCTGCGCAGCGCTTCCTCCATCAGGAGCAGCGACATGTCGGTGCGGCCAAGGCCGTGCAGCAGCACGACGCAGTCCTGGGCAAAGACGCCCGCCGGGAGCATGGTAAACAACAGCGCCACGAGAAATCGCATGAGCGATGCTAATCCGGAATGACTGCGCGCTACAAGAAGCCGGGCGCCGGAACCACATTCGCGACACCGCCGTTGAGGCGGGTGGCGGCGACCGTGCCGCGACCTTCAAGGAGGAAGTCATGGGCATCGAGCAGGCGCCGACCAAAACAGGCAAGCAAGCGGCTCGCGGGTTGCGCGAGGCAGCGGCCGACGACGAGCGCAAGGTCGAGGCGAGAAAGGGCAGCGGGTTGAAGAAGGGCGCGAAGCGCTTCGAGGAGCGCTCCCTGAGCTCCGACGGCAAGAGCGCCGGCGACAAGCAAACCTAAGGCTTGCTCGCATATATCCGTCACGAAAAATCCTGTGACTCGGCCGGGGGGTTCGGCTAGGTTTCGGGCGATACGGTCAGGCTTGGAACGGTCGCCGTCGATGCTTTGAGGGATTTGCGCCATGCTGTGGAAAGGCCGTCGCCAGAGCGACAACATTCAAGACAGTCGCGGCCGAGGCGGCGGCTTCGGCCGCGGCATGCCAGGCGGGCGCAGTCCCATCCGCATCCCGATGGGCGGCCGCGCCGGCGGCGGCATGAGCATCTCGACCATCATCATCCTGGTCGTTCTGTATTTCGGGTTGCGCGCCTGCGGCGTCGATCCGCTGCAGATACTGGCGGGCGGCGACGGCGGGCCGGCCGGAGTTCCCGGCGGCGGCGGCCAGGTGACCCAGGGCCAGGCGCCGGCTTCCGACGAGATGACGCAATTCGTGAGCGTGGTGCTGGCCGAGACCGAGGATGTGTGGAACGGCATCTTCCAGGCCGAGGGCCTGAATTACGAGGAGCCGACGCTGGTGCTGTTCGCCGGGCAGGTCCAGTCGGCCTGCGGCTTCGCCTCTTCGGCATCGGGGCCGTTCTATTGCCCCGGCGACAAGAAGGTCTATCTCGACACCTCCTTCTTCGACCAGCTCGAGCGCCAGTTCGGCGCGGCGGGCGACTTCGCGCAGGCCTATGTGATCGCGCACGAGGTCGGCCACCATATCCAGAACCTCACCGGCATCCTGCCGAAATTCAACCAGATGCGGCAGTCGATGAGCGAGGCGGAGGCCAATGCCATGTCGATGCGCGTGGAGCTGCAGGCCGACTGCTTCGCCGGCGTGTGGGCCCATTTCACCGCCCAGAAAGGCCTGCTCGAGCAGGGCGACGTCGAGGAGGCGCTGAACGCCGCGCAGCAGATCGGCGACGACACGCTGCAGAAGCGCATGCAGGGCTATGTGGTGCCGGAAAGCTTCAACCACGGCACGTCCGAGCAGCGCCAGCAATGGTTCGCGGCCGGATTGCAGTCGGGCAAGCTGTCGTCCTGCGACACGTTCAACAACCCGATCTGAGGGGCCGCAATCCTATCCAAGGGCGGGCGGCGGTTTTCGTTCGAAGCCGCCGACTGCGGCGTCTCTTGTTGTGGCGTCTACTTATTGTTTTGTCGCCATTCCGAACGGAAAACCGGTTCCCACTTTTCTGGAATTGCTCTAACGCGCCAAAAAGCTCTTGTAGATCCAGCCTTTCCTGCCGTCATAAGCGATCTGGCACCAGCCGTCGCAGGAAAACACGTTGACCGTGGAGCCGGCGGGAACGACGTCGAGCACCTTGGCGCCCTTCTTCGGACTGGAGCGCATGTTGACGGCCCTGGTGACGCGCCGGGCGTCGGCCTTGCCGGGCTGATCGATCACCGCCTCGGCGGCATCGATCGCGGCGGTGTGCGTGGCGTCGGCCTCTTCGGCATAGGCGGCCATCGGCGCTTCGGGCGCGGATACCTTGCCGGCATTCAAGGTGGGCCTGGCGGTCGGGTCGTCAGCCGGCAGTTCGATCGCATGCTCGGGGCCGACCGCGACCTTGGCGATCGCTTCCGGATCGGGCAGTGCAGCGGTTATCTCGGCCTGCGGCGGCTGCACGGGCTCGCTGGAAGCGACGGCCGACGCAAGCACCGCCACCTTCGTTTCGACCGACGCATCCATGACGTTGGCGGCGACGGGTTGCGCGGCGGCCGGCGCCGGGGCAGCGGCTGCCCTGGCGAGCGCGCGATCGGCAAGATAGTCGACGAAGACGGCGCTCGCCGCGCCAACGCCGACCACCATGGCGGCGGCAGCCGACAGGCTCGCGATCCTTCGCGCCTTGTCGGTCGGCTTCTGACCGAACCTTTCCAGGAACTGTCTCTTCGGCGCGGCAAAGGCGCCGATCCTCAGGGGACGCTTCACGATATGTCTCCACGCAAGCCCCCACCCGCGTGTTGAGTCATTGTTTAGAATTATGGCATGGCTTGGTCAATAATCTCTGAATTTTCGGTTTTTGGCGCGATTTCGCGCCGCAGCCGGCCGGGGGATCGGGACCGTCGCCTCACCGCTCGGCGAGCGCCGGCTCGCCGCGGCGTTCGCGGATGAGGCTGGCGAAGCGCTTGAAGAGATAGTGCGAATCCTGCGGACCGGGGGAGGCCTCGGGATGGTGCTGCACCGAGAAGACCGGCCGTCCGGTGAGCGCGATGCCGCAGTTCGAGCCGTCGAACAGCGAGACGTGGGTTTCCTCGACGCCATCGGGCAGCGATTCCGAATCGACCGCGAAACCGTGGTTCATCGAGACGATCTCGACCTTGCCGGTGGTGTGGTCCTTGACCGGATGGTTGGCGCCGTGATGGCCCTGATGCATCTTTTCGGTCTTGCCGCCGAGCGCCAGCGCCAGCATCTGGTGACCGAGGCAGATGCCGAAGACGGGGATATCGGTCTCGAGCAGGCCCTTGATGATCGGCACGGCATATTCGCCTGTTGCGGCCGGGTCGCCGGGTCCGTTGGAAAGGAAGATGCCGTCCGGCTGCATGGCGAGGATTTCGTCTGCCGTGGTTTTGGCCGGCACGACGGTGACCTTGGCGCCGAGTCCGGCAAGGAGCCGCAATATGTTGCGCTTCACACCGTAATCCACGGCCACGACATGCATCGACGGGTCGGCCTGTTCGCCATAGCCCTCGTTCCAGACCCAGGGCGTCTCGCGCCAGGCCGAGGACTGGCCGGATGTCACTTCCTTGGCGAGGTCGAGGTCGACGAGCCCGTGCCACGAAGCGGCGCGCGCCTTCAGATCGGCAAGG
>JALYWP010000042.1 GCA_030852655.1 Pseudomonadota bacterium
CGTCTGGAACAACCAGATCGTCATCAACGATCTCGAAGTGCACATGAACGGCGCCCCCGCCTGGCTCGAATTCGACGCCGACGGCACCATCCAGGTCCAGTTCACAACCGTGCGCCCCGGCATCTACACTTGGTCCGTCCCAGACCTCGCAGACAAGGGAATGCAGGGAACAATCACCATCAAGTGAGTGCCTGCAATTGGCAGCCGAGCGGTGCTAGAGCTAAAACGCCTGTCAGAGACCAAGGAATGCCGGGCTTGTCCCTCGTAGGGCGAACGGGAGCCTCCCAGTGCAGCATGTGAGACCGGCCGGAACGGGAAATGGCGTCGCGGCGCTCGACGTTGCCGCGATCAGCCATTCCTATGGCGCCAAGAAGGCGCTGAGCGATGTCACCTTCTCGATCGCCCCGGCGACCTTCGCCGTCCTGCTCGGCCTCAACGGCGCCGGCAAGACGACGCTGTTCTCGCTGATCAGCCATCTCTACGACACGCGCCAGGGCGCGATCCGCATCTTCGGCCACGACATCACCCGTGCGCCCGGCGAGGCGCTGCGCCGCCTCGGCATCGTCTTCCAGGCGCGCACGCTCGACCTCGATCTGAGCGTCTACCAGAACCTCTCCTACCATGCCGCGCTGCACGGCATCGGCTCGGCCGAGGCGCGCCGCCGCATCGATGCCGTGCTCGAGACCGTCGAGATGGGCGGGCGCCTGCACGACAAGGCGCGCAGCCTGTCGGGGGGCCAGATGCGGCGCGTCGAGATCGCCCGCGCCCTGCTCCACCGGCCGCCGCTGCTGCTGCTCGACGAGGCGACCGTGGGGCTGGACGTACAGTCGCGCGCCGGCATCCTCGCCAATGTCCGCAATCTGGTGAAGACCGAAGGCATCAGCGCCTTCTGGGCGACGCATCTGATCGACGAGGTGGACGAGACCGACCATGCCGTGGTCCTGGTCGAAGGCAATCTCGTCGCCGATGCCGGCGTATCCGAGATCGTGCGATCGACCGGCACGAAGACCATCGGCGAAGCCTTTTCGAAGCTCAATCCCAGGAAGGTTGCTGCCGCCGCCGAGGATCCGTCATGAGCGCACCATCGGTGGCGGAGTCCGCAAGGGACGAAACCCGGCCGCAGACGATGCCGACCTTCGGCCTCGCCAACTATCTCGTCTGCCTGAAGGGCATCCTCTTTCGCGAGGGACTGCGCTTCCTCAACCAGCGCGAACGTTTCATCTCCTCACTGGTGAGGCCGCTGCTCTGGCTCTTCATCTTCGCCGCCGGCTTCCGCCAGGTGCTCGGCGTTTCGATCATCCCGCCCTACAAGACCTACGTGCTCTACGAGGTCTACATCACGCCGGGCCTCGTCGGCATGATCCTGCTCTTTTCCGGCATGCAGTCGTCTCTCTCGATGGTCTACGACCGCGAGATGGGCAACATGCGCACGCTTCTGGTCAGCCCCTTCCCGCGCTGGTTCCTGCTGGCGTCGAAGCTGCTCGCCGGCGTCATCGTGTCGATCGCCCAGGTCTATGTTTTTCTCGCCATCGCCAGGTTCTGGGGTGTCAAGCCGCCCTGGACCGGCTACCTGCTGGGATTGCCGGCGGTGTTCCTGGCCGGGCTGATGCTCGGCGCGCTCGGCCTGTTCCTGTCGTCGATGATCAAGCAGCTGGAAAACTTCGCCGGCGTCATGAACTTCGTGATCTTCCCCATGTATTTTGCCTCGTCCGCGCTCTATCCGCTGTGGCGCATCCAGGAATCCAGCCCGCTGCTCTACAAGATCTGCCAACTCAACCCGTTCACCTATGCGGTCGAGTTGATACGCTTCGCCTTCTACGGACAGATCGAATGGGTTTCGCTCGGCGTCGTCGCCGGCTTTACGGCGCTGTTCCTTGCCGGCGCCATTCTCGCTTACGATCCGTCGCGCGGGCTGATGGTCAGGAAACAGGGTACGGGAGGAAACGGATGATGATGCGACCCACCTTTTACATGATTGCGGCCGCTATGCTTGTCACGGTCGGGACGGCGCATGCCGCCCAGAACAACGATCCCGACTGGCCCTGCATCCAGCGCAAGGTGCCCGAGCTTTCCCTGGGCCAGATATGGACCGGCCCGGAATTGCCGGCCTCGGCGGAGAACTGGTCGAAAGACGAGCGCATCAACATCCTGGTGGAAGAGCTTTCGGCACGGCGCCTGCCGATCGCCGATGCCCAGAAGCAGATCGAGGAATTTGCCGCCGGCCTCCCGGCCGACGCGGCGAAGGACCGGTTGGCGATGCTGGTCCAGGGCCTGTTCGATCACATGAACCATGAACGATCGGACGTCATTTCCGGCATTGCCCGCTATGCCCGCAACCAGCTGGAACTGGCGGCGCGGCTGCGCAAGGAAGCCTCGGAAGTCGATGCGCTGCGCAGCAAGCCGGACGCCGACGCCAACGAGATCGCCACACGCGCCAACAGGCTGACCTGGGAAACAAGGGTTTTCGAGGAACGCGTGCAGTCGCTCACTTACGTGTGCGAGGTGCCTACGTTGATCGAACAGCGGCTTTATGCGCTGGCGAAGACGGTGAACGAGGTGATGAAGGAAAGGGAGTAAGGGAATAGGGGAGTAAGTGAGTAGGAAAGGACGATGGCGAAACGGTTGTCGTCAGGTCAAGCGCTCTCCCCCTACTCCCCTACTCCCCTCCCGATACAGCTTCCCCACCAGCGGCAGGTAACTCGCCCCCTTGCGCATCAGGAAGTCGTGGAAGGTCGCCATCGCCGGCGAGATGGCGCGGTCGGAGCGCATCACCCCGAACCATTGCCGGCGGATGGGCATGCCATCGACATCGAGGATGACCAGCCGGCTGGCCTCGACCTCCAGCGCCACGGTGTGGGCCGAGATGAAGGCGATGCCGAGCCCGGCCATCACCGCCTGCTTGATCGTCTCGTTCGTGCCCATCTCGACGCCGAGATCGTCGAGGCGGCCGGGCAGTTCGCTGAAGAAAATCTCCAGCGAGATGCGCGTGCCTGATCCCGGCTCGCGGATGAGGAAGTGCTCCTCGGCTATGCGCTCCTTGGGGATGTCGCGCGCCTTGGCGAGCGGATGGTCGGGCGGCGCCACGATGACCAGCGGGTGATCGCCAAAGGCCGAGGCACGCAGCGGCACGTCCTTGGCCGGCCGGCCCATCAGCGCCACGTCGACATCGTGGCTCTTCAAATTGGCGATCGTCTCCTCGCGGTTGCCGATGAGAAGGCGCATCTCGATATCGGGATACTCCTTCATGAAACCGGCCATCAGGCGAGGCGCGAAATATTTGGCGGTCGAAACGACGCCAAGTCTGAGACTACCGGCGCGCACGCCCTTGATCGCGTCGATCTGGTCCTCGAGCAGGCGCAACCGCTCGTCGATCGCCTGCGCCGTATCGACCACTGCGCGCCCTGCGGCAGTCAGACGCATGCCGTCCTGAGTGCGGTCGAACAGCGCCAGCCCGACATCCTCTTCCAACTGCCTGAGCTGAATGGTGACTGCTGGAGGTGTCAGCCCTAGAGCCTTGGCCGCATTGACGATTTTGCCATGCCCCGTGATCGCCTGGATGGCCTTGAGCTGCTTGAGCGTGAGATTGCGCATGCCTTACACTAAGGGATTTTTATCGAGACGATAAGCCTAATAAATTTTACTTACCCCGATTCGCTTGTTCTCATCAGCCCAGCCGATGGCCCTCCGGGTCGATGGCGGGAGAGACAGACGATGACCGCGCCCACGCTTGATGCCTTTCTGAACTCCTATGTCAGCGGCGAAATTCGCCACGAGGCCGTTGCCGCGACCGTCCGCAAGCTCGCCGAGGCAGCGGTCAAGGTGCGCCACACGATCAGCCACGGCGCTCTCGGCGCCGCCTTCGCGGGAACGCGTGGCGCCAATTTTGCCGGCGACGTCCAGAAGGACCTCGACATTTTCGCCGACGACATCTTCCTCGACGCCATGCGGCACGCGCCGGTTGCGCTCTACGCATCGGAGGAACTGGAGCAGCCGGTCCTGCTCGACGCCAGCGCGCCGCTCGCAGTCGCAATCGACCCGCTCGACGGCTCCTCCGGCATCGACGTCGCCATGTCGATCGGGACGATCTTCTCGCTCCTCCCTGCGACTGGCGCGCCGGACGCCGATCCGGCCGCCCCTTTTCTGCAGGCGGGCGCGAACCAGCTCGGCGCCGGCTTCTTCCTCTACGGGCCGCAGCTGGCGCTGGTGCTTTCTCTGGGCAGCGGCACGCATGTCTTCGTGTTCTCGTCGCGGCTCGGCGCCTTCATCCAGGCCTATGAGAGCCGGATGATCCCGCCGCGCACCCAGGAGTTCGCGGTCAACGCCTCCAACTACCGCCATTGGGACGAGGCAGTCCGGCTCTATGTCGACGACTGCCTGAAAGGTTGCGAAGGCCCGCGCGAGAAGGATTTCAACATGCGCTGGATCGCCTGCCTGGTTGCCGACTGCTACCGCATCCTCACCCGCGGCGGCGTGTATCTCTATCCCGGCGATCGCCGCCGCGGCTACCATCAGGGACGGCTGCGGCTCGTCTACGAGGCGAACCCGATCGCCTTCCTGATCGAACAGGCGGGCGGTGCGGCCACCGACACGGTCAACCGCATCCTCGACATCCAGCCCGAGCATCTGCACCAGCGCATCCCGCTGGTCTTCGGCTCGGCGCGCGAGGTCGAGCGCATCGCCCGCTACCATCTCGAGCCCAGCGCCATCGGCGAACGCGCGCCGCTGTTCGGCAACCGCGGCCTGTTCCGCGCCTGACCCGGAGTTGAGAAGCAATGTCCGCCAGACACCCCATAATCTCCATCACCGGCTCCTCCGGCGCAGGCACGACGTCGGTCAAGCGCATCTTCGAGCAGATATTCCGCCGCGAGAAGATCGAGGCCGCCTTCATCGAGGGCGATGCCTTCCACCGCTACGACCGCGCCGGCATGAAGGAGAAGGTCGCCGAGGAGGAAAAGCTCGGCAATCCCTACTTCACCCATTTCAACGCCGAGGCCAACGAACTCGAAATCCTCGAATCCGTGTTCGAGGAATATGGCCGCAAGGGAACCGGCCGCACCCGCACCTACGTCCATGACGACGAGGAGGCCAAGCAGCTTGGCACGCCGCCCGGACAGTTCACCGACTGGCGCGAATTCCCGGAAAGCCAGCTCCTTTTCTACGAGGGCCTGCATGGCTGCGTCGTCACCGACAAGGTCAACCTGGCAAGGCACGCGGATCTGAAGATCGGCGTCGTGCCGGTCATCAACCTCGAATGGATCCAGAAGATCCATCGCGACCGCGCCACCCGCGGCTATTCCACCGAGGACGTGATGGACGTGATCCTGCGCCGCATGCCGGACTACACGCGCTTCATCGTCCCGCAATTCTCGCAGACCAACATCAACTTCCAGCGTGTGCCGATCGTCGATGTGTCGAACCCGTTCATCGCGCGCTGGATACCGACGGCGGACGAGTCGATGCTGGTCATCCGCTTCGCCAATCCGCGCGGCATCGATTTCCCATACCTGCTGTCGATGATCCACGACTCGTTCATGTCCCGGGCGAACTCCATCGTCGTGCCGGGTAACAAGCTCGACCTCGCCATGCAGTTGATCCTGACGCCGCTGATCCTGCAGCTGATCGAACGCAAGAACCGAGCCTCGTGAGGAGAACGTCATGAGCCAGGCCGCCATGAGGCAAGCCCCCTTCCCCGCCGTGTCGGAGCGCGACATGGCAAACGCCATCCGCGCGCTGGCCATGGACGCGGTGCAGAAGGCGAATTCGGGACACCCCGGCATGCCGATGGGCATGGCCGACGTGGCCACCGTGCTGTTCGGCCGCTTCATCAAGCTCGACCCGTCGCGTCCCGGCTGGCCCGACCGCGACCGCTTCGTGCTGTCGGCCGGACACGGCTCGATGCTCCAATACGCGCTCCACCACCTGCTCGGCTACGAGGACATGCCGATCGAGGAACTCAAGCGCTTCCGCCAGCTCGGCAGCCGCACCGCCGGCCATCCCGAACATGGCCATGCGCTGGGCATCGAGACGACCACCGGCCCGCTCGGCCAGGGCATCGCCACCGCCGTCGGCATGGCGCTCGCCGAGCGCCTGCTGGCCGCCCGTTTCGGCGCCGAACTCGTCGACCACCATACCTGGGTGATCGCTGGCGATGGCTGCCTCCAGGAAGGCATCAGCCACGAGGCGATCGACCTCGCCGGGCATCTCGGCCTCTCCAAACTGATCGTGCTTTTCGACGACAACCGCATTTCGATCGACGGCCCGACCTCCCTGTCGACCTCGACCGACCAGCTGGCCCGCTTCCAGGCGGCCGGATGGTCGGTGCGGGCCGTCGACGGGCACGACCCCGAGGCGGTCGCCGCCGCCATCGAGGCCGCCCGCCGCGCCGACTGTCCGACGCTGATCGCCTGCCGCACGATCATCGGTTACGGCGCGCCGAACAAGCAGGGCACCGC
>JALYWP010000051.1 GCA_030852655.1 Pseudomonadota bacterium
TGCTGTTCGAGTGGATATTGCTGTCCGTTGGTGGAGCTGAGGGGGATCGAACCCCTGACCTCGTCATTGCGAACGACGCGCTCTCCCAGCTGAGCTACAGCCCCGTCCAGCGGATGGCGCATTTATCGACCGGGCTCCCCGCCTGTCAAGCGGCGCTCCAGCCCGCGCCTGCAGCGTGTTCTTGATACGGCGTATGTCATTTTCCGCAGCAGCCGCGCACTTTCGGGAGACATGCGCCAGCCCGTTCGCGCCGGTAATCGTCTCGGACGCTGCGCTCTTGCCGCCTCGCCGGGCAATGGCTAAATGTCGCGGGTTCCGGAGCATGGCCCCCGGGAACGCATTTCTCCGGGTCACCTTGCTCATTTCAATTGACTTCGCCGCATTTGTGCCACGCGAAGTGGCTCCACCACGCCGTAAAAATGCTCTAGGAGACCGGCATGCTCGCCCTCATCAAGACGATCGATCTGGCGCTCTACCTTTACTGGTGGATCATCATCCTTTCGGCGATCTTCTCCTGGCTCTACGCCTTCAACGTGGTCAACCCGCGCAACCAGTTCGTCGGCACCGTAGGCAACATGCTGTTCCGCCTCACCGAGCCGGCCTTGCAGCCGATCCGCCGCTTCCTGCCCGACCTCGGTGGCATCGACATCTCACCGATCATCCTGCTGCTGATCATCTACTTCATCCGCGAATTGCTGTGGTCGACCATCTACCCGCTTTTCGCCTGAGCGTGGCCGCTTGCTACAGGCCGCGGCCGGACGGCATCGACCTCTTCGTGCGGCTGACGCCGAAATCCTCGACCGATGCGATCGAGGGCGTTCAGGAGACGGCGGACGGTGCGGCTCATCTTGCCGCAAGGGTGCGCGCGGCGCCTGACAAGGGCGCCGCCAATACCGCGCTCGCACGCCTGCTGGCGGACAGGCTCGACCTGCCCAAGCGCGCCGTCAGCGTGGTCGCGGGATCGACGTCGCGTCTCAAGACCGTCCGGCTGAGCGGAGACGCGGTGGAAATCGCAAAGGCGGTCGAAACCGCCATCCGGCTGGCGCGGCCAGGCAAGGGGCGTTAGCCTCGGCCACGCCAGGTCGAATGCGGCTGCACGAGGTCAGCGCCGGGCTTCAACCACAGCGAGAGCCGATCACGTGTTCTTCCCGCGCTCGATCGCCTCGACGATCATCTTCTTGGCCCGCGCCGAATCGTACCAGCCGCCGATCTTGACCCATTTGCCTGGCTCAAGGTCCTTGTAGTGCTCGAAGAAGTGCTGCACCTGTTGCAGCGTGATCTCGGGCAAGTGGGTATATTCGGTGACCTTCTCATAGCGCAGGGTCAGCTTGGGCGACGGCACGGCGATCACCTTCTCGTCCTCGCCGGCATTGTCTTCCATCACCAGAACGCCGATCGGGCGTACATTGATGATGCAGCCAGGCACCAGCGCGCGCGTATTGCAGACGAGCACGTCGATCGGGTCGCCGTCGCCCGACAGCGTGTGCGGCACGAAGCCGTAATTGCCGGGGTAGCGCATCGAGGTGTGCAGGAAGCGGTCGACGAACAGCGTGCCGGCCGCCTTGTCCATCTCGTATTTGATAGGCTCGCCACCGATCGGCACCTCGATGATGACGTTGACGTCCTCGGGCGGATTGTTGCCGCTGGGTATCGCTTCGATGCGCATGCGCTTGCCTCACGTGACGGTCAATGGCTTTCGGGCCATGCAATATCGGGACGGTGACGGCAGCGCAATGCACGCAAAAGCTGTGGTCGCATCGAACTGTGCTTCCATGTGCGCGCCGAACGGCCTTTACCGTGGGGCAAACGCATGGCGCTCAGGACTGGCCTGTCGAAGGGGTCGAATGGCCGGCTGTTCGCATCCCTCGATATTTAGGGCAAGCGAACGGATGCAGGCTTGTGGTCGGAGCCGGTCAACGCGCTTGGCAATTTGGCGATCCTCGGCGCCGGTCTTGTCGGATTGGCGCAGGTGCGCTCCAGGAAAACCGGCGTCTACGCCGAAATTCTCTGCTGGGGGGTGGTGGTGATCGGGCTCCGCTCGCTCCTTTTCGACACCACGGCGATCGAACTGACCAAATGGGCGGATATCGTTCCGATCGCCTCTCGCGGTGATGCTCGGCGTCGCCCCGACCGCGGTCGCAAAATACGGCGCGCCACCCAGTTCGGCCGAAAGCGACAGGTAGAAGCGTTTCAATCCCAGACGAAGGCGACCTTCCTCAGCGCCTTCTGCTCGAAGACCTCGACGCCCTCGGCGATGTCGCGGCCGCCGGCGCCCTCATAGAAAGAAAGCGCGCCGGTGTTCTCCTCCAGCGCCCAGACCACCAGCCCCCTCAACCCGGAGTCCGCCAGCTTCTTCCTGGCCGCTGCGAACAGGCGGCTGCCGAGTCCGATGCCCTGATATTCCGGCAGCAGATAGAGTTCGTAGATCTCGCCCTGCTGCGACAGTTCGCGGGCGCGGTTCTTGCCGACGGTGGCGTAGCCGGCGAGCTTGCCGCCGATCTCGACGACCAGCACGGTGGCGGCGCGCCGAATCGCGTTCGCCCACCAGTCGGGGCCGCGGCGGTTTATCATCTTAGCCAGCGTACGATGCGGGATGATGCCGCTATAGGCGCCGCGCCAGGCATGCTGATGCACGTCAGCAATTGCTGCGGCATCCTCCAACTCGGCCTTTCTGATGTCGATCGTCAGCGTCTTCATGATTTGTTAACCATAAACGCTGGGTCCGGACGCTGGCAAGCGGCCAGAGCGCGATCGCGGGAAGTGCGAAGCGGTTTCCGGATCGGAATTCAGATTTCCACGAGGTGGTCGTCCAACTCGTTGATGTCGTCGGGCCCGACGGGAAAATGCTCCGCCAGCAATGCGCCGACCGCTCCGATGGCCGCCACGAAACCATCGGCAAGCCGGTCGCGCCGCGCGTCGTCGATCAGGCCGGCAACGATCGAGTCCCACATGTCCTGCGGCACCTTCGCGTTGATGCCGGCATCCGCCACGATCTCGGCGTAACGTTCCGCGACCGACACGAAGATCAGCACGCCGGTCCGCTCCGCGGTCAGATGGACGTTGCGCGCCAGGAACTGCTTCAGTGCATTGTCGTGGGCGCGCATATATTGCCAGCGCCGTGGGGCCAGCCTGATCCGCAATCCGGGCAGGAGGTAGATCAGCGCCAATGCGGCGGCGAGCGCCAGGAGTTGTGCGCTGACGAAGACCGGCAGACGCATCGTCAGCCACCAGGCCTCCATCAGGAAGGCGACGGCGAGGCTGATCGCCAGGATCGAGACCACCAACACCATCGCGGCGGAGAAGAAATAGCCGTCGCTTCGGCGCGCCACCACGCAGTAAATTTCGCCTGCGGTGCTCTCTTCGGCTTCGCGGATCGCCGCGGCGATACGGGCGTGGTCCTGTTCGGTGAGGATGTCGCGTGCCATCTACCAGCTCCCCGAAGAACCACCGCCGCCGGACGATCCGCCACCGCCCGAAAAGCCGCCGCCTCCCGACCAGCCGCCACCTGAAGACCTCCCGGACGACCAGCCCCCACCGGACGAACGGCCGCCGCTCGAATTGTAGTTGAAGGTCTGGCCGAGCCATTCGTAGCGGCCGGGACCGAGCTTGCGGCCGTAGATGCGCGGCAGGATGGCAAAAGCGAAGCCGCCGAAGAACAGGGTCGCCCACACGATGAGGAACAGGACGACGATCAGCGTGTCCGGATCCCAGCCGGTGGACTTCTCATTGCGCTCGGCGCGCGCTTCGAGTTCGGCGGCGTTGCCTTCCAGCACCATGATGATGTCGTCGACGGCTGCCGATATGCCGCCGGCAAAATCGCCGGCGCGGAAGGCCGGGACCATCGTGTTCTCGATGATCAGCCTGGAATGCAGATCGGTCAAAGTGCCTTCGAGCCCATAGCCGACCTCGACGCGCATTTTCCGGTCGTCGCGCGCGACGAGAAGCAGAATGCCGTTGTCCTCACCCGCCTGGCCGAGACGCCAGGCACGGAAGAGGTCGTTGGCATAGGGCTCGATCGCCGCGCCGCCGAGGCTGGGAACGGTGGCGACCACGATCTGGTCGGAAGACTTTCGCTCGAAGGCCTCGAGCTTCTGCACCAGCGCGGTTTCGGCGACCGGGTCGATCAGCCCGGCATTGTCGACCACGCGGCCGGTCAGCGCCGGCAGGTTCTGCGCCAAGGCGGCGAGAGGAAAAAGGAAGAGTACGACAAAGAGGGCATGGGACAGAAGAATCATTGCCTTGCCGCTTGACGCCGCCCCCCACGCGGACGAGATGTCCGGCCCGTCGACGGGCTCGGGGTCAGAGGGGTGTGCGACAGTGCGCAACGGCTGAATTTCCTCCTGGCTGAAAGCTCACCCTCCCTGCTGCTGCGTGCCGAAATCGACCTTCGGCGGCTGCATGGCGTCGTCGGCGACGGTGAAGTTCTGGAAAGGCTCGTTGCCGAACCAGAGCGAATTCCACAGCATCGACGGGAAGGTCCTGAGCGAGGTGTTGTAGACCCTGACCGCCTCGATGTAGTCGCGCCGCGCCACCGCGATGCGATTCTCGGTGCCCTCGAGCTGGGCCTGGAGCGCAAGGAAATTCTGGTTGGCTTTCAGGTCGGGATAGTTTTCCACCACCGCAAGCAGGCGCGACAGCGCGCCGGTCAGGCCCGACTGGCTTTCCTGGAAAGCCTTGAATGCCTCCGGATCGGACAGCATCTCCGGCGACACGGTCACCTGCGTCGCCCTGGCGCGCGCCTCGACCACGCCCTCCAGCACTTCCCGCTCATGCGCGGCATAGCCCTTGACCGTTTCGACCAGATTGGGAATGAGGTCGGCGCGGCGTTGATACTGGTTCAGCACCTGGCTCCACGCGGCCTTGGCCTGCTCCTCCAGCGTGGGAATGGTGTTGTAGCCGCAGGCTGAAAGCAATGGCAGCGCAAGCGCCAGGACGAGGAAGGCGGGCAGCAGGCGCAGGATGAAAGGTCTCTGGGGGGCAAGCATGGATATCCCTCGGGTTGCGATCGAACCGGCACGACATTTAGCACGTTCATCGGGCACGATCATCGGCCCAAATGACGTTTGTCTGGAAAGCGGCGGTTGCGCTGCGAGCGATACTGTGAATGAACATCCAAGGCATGTCTCCCGAGAGTGGTCCCCGGTTTCGGGGTAAAGACATGCTTAAAAACCGGGCCCTAAAGCGCAGGAAGCGAATCTGAAAGATCGCGACGCGCTTCAGTTGCCGATGGACGTAAAGGCAGTTGGGAGTTCCAGGTGTGAATGAAGACCGCGACAGCGAACAAAGGGCGGAATCGCGGCGCATTCTGGAACGCGTATCGCGCGAAGCGGAAAGCGGCGGCCGTTCGGCCCTGGAGCGTGCCGCGAGGCGAGCCCACGATCATGTCGCCGCCACCGATGTGGACCAGGAGGACTGGGCCGAGTATTGGGGCACGCGAATAGGCAGGACGCTTGGCGCGCTCGCGCTCGTCGGCCTGATTGCCTGGCTGGTGGTTTACCTCGCGAGGGGCGGGTAACGGAATGGATCGCAGTGCAGTCGATACGCCGCGGGCGGTGATCGTCGTTTCGAGCCATGTGGCGCGCGGTTCGGTCGGCAACCGCGCGGCCGTCTTTGCGCTGGAGACGCTCGGCCATCCGGTATGGGCAGTGCCGACGGTTCTGCTGCCCTGGCATCCCGGCCACGGCCGGGCGACGCGGATCGTTCCGGACGCGGATCAGTTCTCCGCCTTCATGAAGGACCTCGAACGTGCGCCATGGCTGGGCGAAGTCGCCGGCGTGCTCTCAGGCTATCTCGGCGACGCCCGCCAGGCGGCTGATGTGGCAGCACTGGTGCGGCAGGTGAAGACGGGGAATCCCGACGCGCTCTATGTCTGCGATCCGGTGATGGGAGATGCTGGCGGACTCTACGTACCCGACGCCACGGCCCAGGCGATGCGCGACATCCTGCTGCCGCTTGCCGACATCGCCACGCCGAACCGCTACGAGCTCGAATGGATCGTCGGGGCGAAGCTGGACGATCTGCGTTCGGCCACTGCCGCGGCGCTGGAACTCGGCCCGCCGCGCATGCTTGTCACGTCCGCACCGGCAATGATGGCCGGCGGCATCGGCAATCTGCTCGTCACGCATTCCGCGGCCTTGCTCGCCGAGCACCGGCAGATTCCAGGCCCGCCGAACGGCCTCGGCGACCTCACGGCGGCCGTCTTCCTTGCACGGCTGATGGCCGGCCAGCCCGACGCCAGGGCGCTGCAGACGACGACGGCGGCCGTCTACGAGATACTCGCCCGCACCGCAAAGCGCGGCGGCGACGAACTGCAGCTTGAAACCGACGCGCGCAGCCTGTCGCATCCAATGGCGACGGTACAGTTCCGCCACCTGACGCATCCCGGTTGGGATCGGCGGGCATGACGGGCGCGTGCATTCGCCACTAATTTTGCATTGCAGCAAGAAATCTTTTGCAGTTTATAGCTGCCATGGCTCACCTCCCCGACCATCTGCTGACCGGCTACAACCATTTCATGAGGGGGCGCTACAGCGCAGAAAGCGGGCGCTACCGTTCGCTCGCCCGCGACGGCCAGACGCCGGAAACGATGGTGATCGCCTGCTGCGACTCGCGCTCTGCGCCCGAGGTGATCTTCGATGCCGGGCCGGGCGAGCTTTTCGTGCTGCGCAACGTCGCCAATCTCGTGCCTCCCTTCGAGCCGGACGGCGAGTTCCATTCCACTTCCGCGGCACTGGAATTCGCGGTCCAGAGCCTGAAGGTGAAGAATGTCGTGGTCATGGGGCACGGCCGCTGCGGCGGCATCAAGGCCGCGCTCGACACCTCCGGAGAGCCGCTTTCGCCCGGCGACTTCATCGGCAAATGGATGAGCCTGATCGGCCCGGCCGCAGAAACGGTCGCAGGCAGCACGTTGATGACGACTGCCGAGCGCCAGACGGCGCTCGAGCGCATTTCGGTCCGCTACTCGCTCGCCAATTTGCGCACCTTCCCCTATGTCGAAGCGCTCGAAGCCGAAGGAAAGCTTACGCTCTTCGGCGCCTGGTTCGACATTTCGACCGGCGAGCTCTGGGTGATGAACCGGGAGACCGGCGACTTCGAGCGGCCGGATGAGGCCTGACCGGTTGCGGCGCACAATCAGCGCGCCTACATCGTAGCCGCCCGCCACAATCCGGAACAACTTCTTCATGGCAAACTCCGTCGATCTGGATCGCAACCCGCTCACCCGTTGGGAAGGGCCGCTCGGCCTGCCCGATTTCCCGCGTATCGACGATGACGGTTTCGGCCCGGTCTTCGATGCTGCGCTTGCCGCGCATCAGGCGGACATCGATGCGATCGCCGGCAATCCCGAGGCGCCGACCATCGAGAACACCTTCGCGGCGATGGAACTGGCGGGCGATCCGCTCGACCGTGTCTCCTCGATCTTCTGGTGCAAGGCGGGCGCCAACACCAACGACACGATCCAGGCGATGGAGCGCGAGATTTCGCCGAAGATGTCCAGGCATTTTTCGGCAATCTCGATGAACGAAAAGCTTTTCGCCCGCATCGACGACCTCTATTCCCGCCGCGCGACGCTCGGTCTCGACGCCGCAACGCTGCGGCTGGTCGAGAAGAGCTGGAAGCGTTTCGTCAAGTCCGGCGCAAAGCTCGACGCAGCCGGCAAGACGCGGCTGGCGGCGATCAACGAGGAGCTTTCCTCGCTCGGCACCACTTTCAGCCAGAACGTGCTCGCAGACGAGAAGGAATGGGTCATGTTCCTCGGCGCCGACGACCTCGCCGGCCTGCCGGAATTCCTGAAAACCGCCATGGCCGGCGCAGCCGAAGCGCGCGGCCGCAAGGGCGAATACGCGGTCACCCTGTCGCGCTCGATCTACGAGCCATTCACCACCTTCTCCGAGCGCCGCGACCTGCGCGAAAAGGCGTTCAAGGCCTTCATCGGCCGCGGCGAGACCGGCGGCGCCACGGACAACGCAGCGGTGGTGACGAAAATGCTGGCGCTGCGCGCCGAGAAGGCGAAGCTGCTGGGGTATGAGAGTTTTGCCGCACTGAAGCTCGACGACACAATGGCGAAGACTCCGGAAGCGGTCTTCGACCTGCTCGAACCCGTGTGGGAAAAGGCGCGCGAAAAGGCGGCCACCGATGAGGCGGAGTTGAGGCGCCTCGCCACCGCTTCCGGCACCAATGAGAAATTCGCCGCCTGGGACTGGCGTTTTTACCAGGAGCGGCTGCGCGCCGAGAAATATGCTTTCGACGAGGCCGAGTTGAAACCTTATCTCCAACTGGAGAAGATCATCGAGGCCTGCTTCGACGTGGCGACGCGGCTCTTCGGCGTCACTTTTGCGGAAAAGCAAGGCATAGATGCCTGGCATCCAGAGGTCCGTGTCTTCGAAGTGCTGAACGCAGACGGCTCGCGCCGCGGCCTCTTCCTCGCCGACTATTTCGCGCGGCCTTCAAAGCGCTCGGGCGCCTGGATGAGTTCGCTGCAGTCGGGCTACAAGCTAGGCCCCGGCTCCAGCCCGATCATCTACAACATCATGAATTTCGCCAAACCGCCGGAAGGCGAGCCGGCGTTGCTCTCGCTGGACGAGGCAAGGACCCTTTTCCACGAATTTGGCCATGCGCTCCACGGCATGCTGACGGAGGCCTACTGGCCGTCGCAGTCCGGGACGTCGGTCTCGCGCGATTTCGTCGAATTGCCCTCGCAGCTTTACGAGCACTGGCTGACCGTGCCTTCGGTTCTGAAGAAATATGCGCGCCACTACAGGACTGGCGAGGCGATGCCCAAGGCATTGCTCGACAAGATGCTCGCCGCAGCCACCTTTGACGCCGGCTTCCGCACCGTCGAGTTCACCTCGTCGGCGCTGGTCGACATGGCTTACCATTCGCAAGGTGACGCACCTGCCGACCCACGGAAATTCGAGGCCGAGACGCTGGAGAAGCTCGGCATGCCGGATGCAATCGTCATGCGCCACCGAACCCCGCATTTCGGTCATGTCTTCTCCGGCGACGGCTATTCGGCGGGCTACTATTCCTACCTGTGGTCGGAAGTGCTCGACGCCGATGCCTTCTCGGCCTTCGAGGAAACGGGTGACCCGTTCAACCCGGAACTTGCGGCGCGGCTGAAGACGAATATCTATTCGTCGGGCGGCACGGCCGATCCGGAAGCGCTCTACACGGCCTTCCGCGGCAAGATGCCGACGCCCGACGCAATGATGGCGAAACGCGGCCTCGCCTGACTGGATGTCCCGACGGACGTCGCTGGCCGGGCGTCACTGGCCCGCTGGAGCAGGCTGCCTGGCCAGCACCTGTCGATAAGCTTCCCGCAGGCCGGCCCGGACGGAACCCGGCCTGAACGGATCGAGCGACCCGGTCGGGTGGTCGAGGTGTTCTTCGCGAAGTTCCGCCATGAATTTTTCCCACAGCTCCGGGCCGCCCTTCTCCATGAGTTCGGCCCGGATGGACAGTGCCTCGCTCGCCGGCAGCCATTTGCGGCCCCATGCGCCGAGATGCGCCATCACTGGCACCAGGGTGATTGCCATTTCGGTCAGGCTGTAGACGGCCTTCTGCTTGTGGGTCGGATCGTCTGCCTTGGTCAGCAGGCCGAATTCCACCAGCGTCTTCAGCCGGTCGGCCAGCATGTTGGACGCGATCCCTTCCTGCGAATTCACGAGAAGCTCGCGAAAGTGCCGGCGGCCGCCGAAGATCATGTCGCGCAGGATGACGAGAGACCACCTGTCTCCAAGAACTTCCACCGAGAGGTTGATCGGACAGCCGGAGCGGTGGGCATCGTCAGATTTCTTCACAGGAGCAGAAAAACCAGTTGCAAATACTAATCACTAAGATAGTAGATCAAACGGTTAGATAATGCAATCGGATGGAGGAGTGAGATGGCGACTTTCGTGGTGGTGCACGGCGCCTGGGCGGGCAGTTGGGCATGGATGCGGGTAGCCGACCGGCTCCTTTCCAAGGGACATCGCATATTTGTTCCGGCGCTGAGCGGGCTCGGCGAACGGTCTCATCTCGCCGGAAGCCCGATCAATCTGACCACGCACATCGACGACGTGGTCAACGAGATCCGGTGGAAGGACCTCGATGACGTTGTGCTCGTCGGCCACTCATACGGTGGCTTCGTCATCACCGGCGTGGTTGAGAAGATCGCCGATCGCATAGCGTCTATCGTCTATGTCGATGCATTCATCCCGGACGATGGCCAGGCGTTCGCGGATTTCGCGCCGGAATGGAACCTGCCGCCGGATGCGCTGATCCCCGCGCCACCCGCGCAGGCGGGCGATTATCGTGACAATGCCGACCGCTTGTGGGTGAACGAGAAGGCGACCCCGCAACCGGCAGGAACCTTCACGGAGCGGGCCCGCGTGACGGGTGCCTACAAAACCGTTCCCAAAAAGACCTTCGTGCAGGCGACCGGCTGGGACAGCCCATTCAAGCAAGCCGTCGCTGAATTTCGCACCGATGCCGGCTGGAGCGTCCACGAGGTTGCATGCGGCCACGACATAGCGATCGAAGAGCCCGATGAACTGGCGGGAATCCTGGAGAAGTCGGCCTAGCGGTTTGGATAGCAGGCGAGAGGGATATCGGGCCAAGCCGCCTTGTCGCAGCCGGCTTCAGCCTGCTCCTTCTTGAAGGAGACGCTGGTCGGGCCGGTCACCATCGGATCGACGCCATATGGCGCGTCGGGAAAAACCTCCTGGGCGGGGGTCCGTTCCGTCAGGTTGGCCGGAGCCTCTATATATCTCGTTCCGGTAGAATGCGCGACGCCGGCCGCCAGCAATACGGCAAGAAGCGCGGGCGCCGCGGTCGCTCGAAAAATCCTGGAAAACGCCATGGTCATGCCCGTTAACTTTTCCAGCGCCGAAGCGATCCCGAATGGTTACATTTTAATTATCGCGCCCAAATGGCTAATTTTCGGTAACCAACAGCGGTAACCGAGCCCCTTTCGCAGCTGCGAAAAAACCTGTAAGAGCCGCGCAACCGAACTTGCGGCGCGGCGAGCATGCGCTGCCACACTCCCGAGACCAGAACATGAATCTTCGAAACATCGCGATCATCGCGCATGTCGACCATGGCAAGACGACGCTGGTTGACGCGCTCCTGAAACAATCCGGCTCGTTCCGAGAAAACCAGCGCGTCGCCGAACGTGCCATGGATTCCAACGATCTGGAAAAGGAACGCGGCATTACCATCCTCGCCAAGGCGACCTCGGTCGACTGGAAGGATTATCGCATCAACATCGTCGACACGCCTGGCCACGCCGATTTCGGCGGCGAGGTCGAGCGAATCCTGTCCATGGTCGATTCGGCCATCGTGCTGGTCGACGCCGCCGAAGGCCCGATGCCGCAGACCAAATTCGTCGTCGGCAAGGCGCTGAAGGTCGGGCTGAAGCCGATCGTCGTGATCAACAAGATCGACCGCCCCGACGCCCGCCACGTCGAGGTGGTCAATGAGGTGTTCGATCTATTCGCCGCGCTCGACGCAACCGACGAGCAGCTCGATTTCCCGATCCTCTACGGCTCCGGCCGCGACGGCTGGGTCGCCGAGAATCCCGAGGGACCGAAGGACCAGGGTCTGGCTCCCTTGTTCGACCTCGTCGTCAAGCATGTGCCGGCGCCGACCGTTCATCCCGGCCCGTTCCGCATGATCGGCACCATCCTCGAAGCCAACCCGTTCCTCGGCCGCATCATCACCGGTCGCATCGAGAGCGGCACGCTGAAGCCCAACCAGGCGGTCAAGGTGCTGCACCATGACGGCACGTTGCTCGAAAACGGCCGCGTCTCGAAGATACTCGCCTTCCGCGGCCTCGAACGGCAGCCGATCGACGAGGCCCAGGCCGG
>JALYWP010000063.1 GCA_030852655.1 Pseudomonadota bacterium
CGCCGCCCCTTGCCTTTGACGCACCACGGTATTCTCTTGCGAACCGCCATGTTCATCAGCGCCCGTCTGGGCTCCTCCTGCTCGGCTTCGGGGAGCGCCTCGACCATCGCGGATGGCGTTCTTCAGCGTCTGGTTCATCGCCTGCCCCTTGATGGGAACATAGCATCCCGGCCGCACTCGGAAACCTGTGCCGTTCGCGCCGCAAGCGCTTGCCACAACCGTCCCCGCCGGCTGGATCACGCCGGAGTCCCTGCGATGCTCTACGCGATTTCCGAACTGCCGCGTCGCGGAACGCGCAGCGTCCCGCCGGGAAACAGCCGACAGTGGAGCCATGACCGACGCCCCAGCCATGCCTCCTATACAGCCGCAGGTCTCGCGGCGTGAGGAGCGTTTCGGCTTCCTGCTCGTCTTCCTCTCCGCCCTGTGCTGGAGCTTCGGCGGAGCGATAGCGCGCTTCATCGAGACGCCGGACAGTTGGGCGGTCATCTTCTGGCGCTCCGTCTGGGCCGCGGTCTTCCTGATCGGTTTCATGCTGGTGCGCGATGGCGGACGGGGCATGCTGAAACTCTTTCGGGGCATGGGCCTGCCCGGCATCGCGGTGGCCGTCTGCTTCGCCACCGCTTCGTCCTCCTTCGTGGTGGCGCTTGCCTACACCACCGTGGCGAACATTCTTCTGATGCAGGCCGGCGTGCCCCTGATCGCCGCGCTGCTTGCCTTCCTGCTCTTCCGCGAGAAAGTCGGCCCGGCAACCTGGGTCGCCATCGCGGCGGTGATCTGCGGCGTCGCCATCATGGTCTCGGAATCCTTCGACGGGCGGGTCTCGCCGATCGGTGACGGGCTTGCCCTGCTGATCGCCGTCGCCTTCTCGATTGCCACCGTCATCACGCGCCGCTTTTCCCATGTGCGCATGACACCGGCGACCTGCCTCGGCACCATGATCGCCGCAAGCTTCGCCGCCACCCAGGCCGGCAACGTCGCCGTATCGGGCGCGGACATGACCTGGCTGTTCGTCTTCGGCGCGCTCAATCTGGGCCTCGGCCTCGCCTGCTTCGCCACCGGCGCCAGGCTCATCCCTGCCGCCTTCGCAGCCCTGCTGGGCACCTTCGAGACCTTGCTCGGTCCCGTCTGGGTCTGGCTCATCCATGCCGAGGTGCCGTCCGCCCGCACCATCATCGGCGGCGCCGTCATTTTCACTGCGCTGCTCGTCCACATCACGCTGGAGTTCCAGCGCATGTCGCGGCCGCAGCGCCCCGGCGTCACGGGCATGCCTTCGCCCAATTGACGCAGCGGTCTCCCACGGCCGGTGGATTCAACTTGTCGTCAGTCCAAAACGTAAATAGGCTTTGCTTCGCGAGCTTGCTGGGGCCTCGCGGAGAACGCGTCCCTGGCCGTGTAGAATCAAGGCAAGGGGTTTGTGATGATCGGTAAATTGTCTCGGCTTTCCGCAGCGACCGCAGTCGTTGCGCTGGTGACGGGCGCCGCGTGGGCGCAGGAACGCGTCGTCAACGTCTACAACTGGTCCGACTATATCGACGAATCGATCATCGAGGACTTCACCAAGGAGACCGGCATCAAGGTCGTCTACGACGTCTTCGATTCCAACGAGATTCTCGAGACCAAGCTTCTCGCCGGCGGCAGCGGCTACGACATCGTCGTCCCGACCAGCAACTTCATGGTTCGCCAGATCGCGGCCGGCGTCTACCAGAAGCTCGACAAATCCAAGCTCCCCAACCTCTCCAACATGTGGGACGTGGTCACCGAGCGCGTCGCCAAATACGATCCCGGCAACGAATACTCGATCAACTACATGTGGGGCACCGTCGGCCTCGGCTACAACCAGAAGAAGGTGCAGGAAGCGCTCGGCATCGAGAAGATCGACAGCTGGGACGTTTTCTTCAATCCTGAAAAGCTTTCCAAGCTAGCCGATTGCGGCGTCTATGTTCTGGATTCGCCGACCGACCTCATCCCCACGACCCTGAAATATCTGGGCCTCGATCCCGAGAGCACGTCGGCCGAGGACCTCGCCAAGGTCGAGGAAGCCTTGATGAAGATCAGGCCCTACGTCCGCAAGTTCCACTCGTCGGAATACATCAACGCGCTTGCCAATGGCGACATCTGTATCGCCGTCGGTTGGTCGGGCGACGTGTTCCAGGCGCGCGACCGTGCCGCCGAGGCGGACCAGGGCGTCGTCGTAGACTACGTCATCCCCAAGGAAGGTGCGGAGATGTGGTTCGACCAGATGGCGATCCCTGCCGACGCCAAGCATGTCGAGGAGGCGCATGAATTCCTGAACTACATGATGAAGCCGGAAGTCGCCGCCAAGGCCACCAACTACGTCTACTTCCCAAATGGCAACAAGGCTTCCCAGGAGTTCATCGATGACGAGATCATGAGCGATCCCGCGATCTATCCGGATGAGGAGACCCTGGCGGGACTGTTCACCGTGTCGCCCTACGACCCCAAGACGCAGCGGCTCGTGACGCGACTGTGGACCAAGATCGTCACCGGCCAGTGATGGTCCAGGAAAGCCCCGGCAACCCCGGGGCTTTCCTGTCTCCAGTGCAGGAAACCGGCAAGGAGCCTTCATGAAATCGCTCGGCAGCATCAGGAGGGCGTTCGCGCCCTGGAACGATCCCTCCGCGGCGCCCTTCATCGCATTCGAGAACGTCACCAAGCGCTTCGGTGATTTCACGGCCGTCAACGACCTGTCGCTTTCGATCTACGAGAAGGAATTCTTCGCGCTGCTTGGCGCTTCCGGCTGCGGCAAGTCCACCCTGCTCCGGATGCTCGCCGGCTTCGACGAGCCGACCTCGGGACGCATCATGCTCGACGGGCAGGATATAAGGGGCATCCCGCCCTACCGGCGTCCCGTCAACATGATGTTCCAGTCCTACGCGCTTTTCCCGCATATGACGGTGGAGGCCAACATCGCTTTCGGCCTCAAGCAGGAGGGCATGCCCAAGGCCGACATCGAGGCGCGCGTCTCCGAGATGCTGCGCCTGGTCAAGCTAGAGCAGTTCGCCAAGCGCAAGCCGCACCAGCTCTCCGGCGGCCAGCGCCAGCGCGTTGCACTTGCCCGTTCCGTCGCCAAGCGGCCGAAGGTATTGCTGCTCGACGAGCCGCTCGGCGCGCTCGACAAGAAGCTGCGCGAGGAAACGCAGTTCGAGCTGATGGATCTTCAGCAGAATCTCGGCCTGACCTTCGTCGTCGTCACTCACGACCAGGAAGAGGCCATGACGATGGCGGACCGCATCGCCATCCTGGACAGGGGCCAGGTCATGCAGGTGGCAACCCCGGCCGAGATTTACGAGGCGCCGGGCTCGCGTTTCGTCGCCGGCTTCGTCGGCAATGTGAACATGTTCGAAGGTACGGTCGCCGCGCGGGAAGACAATGCCGCGCGCATCACCGGCGCCGGCGGCGCCGAGATTTTCGTGGAAAATGCCGGCGATGCGGCAGCCGGCAACGCGGTCGCCTTCGCAATCCGCCCCGAAAAGATCAAGGTTTCCTCGCGACGGCCGGAGGGGGCGGCGAATGTGATGGAGGGCGAGGTCTACGATCTGGCCTATCTCGGCGACATGACGGTCTATCACGTCAAGCTTCCAGACGGGCAGGTGGTCAAGGCCAGTGCGCTGAACAGTTCGCGCGTGACCGACGATCCGCTGACCTGGAACGATCGGGCCTGGATATCCTTCCCGCCGGATGCCGGCGTCGTCCTGACGAGGTAGCGGGCATGGCCGACGCAGCCGTTTCCGCCACTATCGACCACGCCCGCGATGCGGCCGCGCCGTCCATGCTTTCGAGCGCCGTTCAGGCGGTCCTCGGCCGTCTCGTCATCATCGTCCCCTATCTCTGGCTGCTGGTCTTCTTCCTCGCCCCCTTCGTCATCGTCTTCAAGATTTCTCTGTCGACGACGGCGATCGCCATGCCGCCCTACACCCCTGTGCTCGGTCTCCAGGACGGTCTCGCCGGCCTGTGGGAAGGGCTGGGCGAGCTCACCCTCGACAATTATCTCTGGCTGCTGGACGACCCGCTCTACTTCAACGCCTATGTCTCGAGCGTCGTTATCGCGGCTGTCTCGACGGTGCTGGCGCTGATTGTCGGATATCCGATCGCCTATGGAATGGCGCGCGCGCCTGCCAGCCTGCGCCCCACGCTCCTGATGCTGGTCATCCTGCCGTTCTGGACCTCGTTCCTGATCCGCGTCTACGCCTGGATAGGCATCCTGAAGCCGGAAGGCCTGCTCAACCAGTTGCTTATGTCCGTCGGCGTCATCGACGAGCCCCTACTCATCATGAACACCCACACGGCGATCTATATCGGCATCGTCTATTCCTATTTGCCGTTCATGATCCTGCCGCTCTATTCGTCCCTGGAGAAGATGGACTATTCGCTGATCGAGGCCGCGCAGGATCTCGGCTGCCCGCCCGTCACCGCCTTCTGGAAGATCACCTTCCCGCTGTCGCTGCCGGGCGTCATCGCCGGTTGCATGCTGGTCTTCATTCCAGCGGTCGGCGAATTCGTCATCCCCGACCTGCTCGGCGGATCGCAGACGCTGATGATCGGCAAGACGTTGTGGAACGAGTTCTTCGCCAACCGCGACTGGCCGGTATCCTCGGCGGTGGCCGTCATCCTGCTGCTTCTTCTGATCGTGCCGATCATGATCTTCCAGTCGGCGCAGGCGCGCGCGCAGGAGCAGGGCCGATGAACGCCACCTGGAGCCGCTTCAACATCAGCTCGGTCGTGCTGGGTTTTGCCTTCCTCTATCTCCCGATCGTGCTTCTGGTGATCTTCTCCTTCAACGAATCCCGGCTCGTCACCGTCTGGGGCGGCTTCTCCACAAAATGGTACGGCGAGCTGTTCCGCAACCAGGGCCTCATGGATGCGGCCTGGGTCACGCTGCGCGTCGGTCTGATATCGGCCACTGTCGCGACGGTCCTCGGTACGCTCGCCGCACTCACGCTTACCCGCTACACGCGTTTCCGCGGTCGCGTCCTGTTTTCCGGCATGGTCTTCGCGCCGCTGGTGATGCCGGAAGTGATCACCGGCCTGTCGCTGCTGCTGCTTTTCGTCGCCGTCGGGCTCGACCGCGGCTTCCTCACCGTTACGCTGGCGCACATCACATTCTCCATGTGCTTCGTCGCCGTCGTCGTGCAGTCGCGGCTGATGAGCTTCGACCGTTCGCTCGAGGAGGCCGCCATGGATCTCGGCGCGCCGCCGGTGAAGACCTTCTTCCAGGTTACGCTGCCGGTCATCGCGCCGGCGATCGTCTCGGGCTGGATGCTCGCCTTCACGCTCTCGCTGGACGATCTGGTCATCGCCAGCTTCGCCTCGGGGCCGGGCGCCACTACGCTGCCGATGAAGATCTACAGCCAGGTCCGGCTCGGCGTGACGCCGGAGATCAACGCCGCCTGCACGCTGATGATCGCTGTTGTCGCCAGCGGCGTGCTCGTCGCGTCCATCGTCAACAAGCGGCGCGACGTGCAGCGC
>JALYWP010000098.1 GCA_030852655.1 Pseudomonadota bacterium
TTCGCGCCGAGCGTCCCGGCATTGCAGGTGAACTCGACGGCCCAGTTGGGCTCGAAGCCCGAGCAGATCAATCTTTCGCCCGAGGGAATGAGGCCCTCGCAGGCATAATCGGCCGCGACTGCCGGCGGACAGGCGGCGGCGAGCGTGGCGGCAAGCATTGTCGGTCGAAGAAAAGCAAGCACGGCGATCCTCCTTCGCTATGCTCCCAGCCCGCAGGAACCTACGCCGGAACCAGGCGCCGGTAAAGCGCGCCATCCGGCCGACGCCACAGCAATCGCTTAGGGCTTCGCGAGCATGTACCTCCACTCCGTCTCGCCTTCAGCGTGCCATGTCCCCGCTCTCGTGGGGTCGAGGAAGGCGCTATGCACCGTGCCGGCCTTCCGCTCCCGTCGAGCGGGCGAGAGGTGGTTTGCCTCCGGGACTTGCCGTCGGCACGCCCGAGGACAGGCTCCGCGAATCGGAGTGGGGGGCGAATATTCCAGATGCGAAAGCCCTCGGCAGACGCTCAGAAATCCGGGTCGTCGGCGTCGAGCAGTCGCGTCGCGCGCCATGAGGTCAGCACTTCGTTGGTGGCGTCGATGACGAAGAAGCGCGCCGCATCGCGGTCGTAGCCTTCCGCGAGCAGCTGTTCGTAATCCGTATGAAGGTGGCGCACATGGGCGACGGCCGCCAGCCATACGGCAATCGAGGGCGGCAGATCCTTCATGTGCTTCGCGCCGGCCTCGGCGCGGATCGCCTCGATGTCGGCATAGGGGGCGCCGGGCAGGAGCAGCGTCAGCGCTTCGGCGAGCGCCTTGCGGCGCCTGGTGGCGGCGATCAAGGCGCGTCCCTGTGGCGCGGCGGCGTGGCGTCCGCGAAGCTGTCGATCGAGGCGAAATAGGGCTTTATATCGACCACCGGCGTACCGTCGATCGCGTCGATCGCATCGAGCGTCAGCAGGCCGGCGTCGGCGTCCAGCGCGACCAGGCGTGCGACATGCAGCCCGATCGGGTTCGGCCTTGCCGGCGAGCGCAGCGCGAACACGCCCTTCGCTTGCGCCGCATGGCGCGGCTTCTGGACGATCAGGTTGCGCGGCGCGAAGCCGAGCCAGGAGAGCAGGACGACATGGCTCGTGCCGGCAAGCCCGGCGAGGCCCGGCCGGTACGGGGCCTCGATCTCGACGCTTGCCGGCTCTCCGGCCGCGCGGGCGGCAGCCATGTTCTTCGGACAGGTTTCGCGCGCCTTCCAGGGCGAGCGGATGCGGCCGATGAAGACGAGCTTCGCGTCCGTCGCCATCTCGGCGGGGTCCTCCTCCAGCGCTATCTCGCCTTCGCGCGCCTCAAACATGGTCCGTTCCCGGCCGAAAAATCCGCGTCATTTTCTTGTCCGCCTGCGACATTCCTGGTTGCCAAGCGGGCGAAAGTCACATAAAGATATCTTTATATCTGAATTGCAACGAGACCGCAACGCGGCGATCCCGATGGTAACACGATGACGGCAACACTCGACGATCTGGTCGATACGCTCAAGGCCGCGGCCGAGACAAGCCGGCTGCGCATACTGGCGCTGCTCTCGCGCGGCGACCTCACCGTCTCCGATCTAACCGAAATCCTCAACCAGTCGCAGCCGCGCGTCTCGCGCCATCTGAAGCTGCTGCTCGAAGCCGGCCTGATCGGCCGCTACCAGGAAGGGTCCTGGGCGTTCTTCCGCGTCGCCGACGACGATACGGCGCGCGACTTCGTGCATGGCATCGTCGGCCGCCTCAATGCCGGCGATGCGCAGATCGAGCGCGACCTCGAAAGGCTGGCTTCGGTGAAGCGGCGGCGGCAGGCGAGGGCGGCTGAATATTTTTCCGCCAATGCGGCGAGCTGGGACAGCATCCGGTCGCTGCATGCATCCGACCGCGCGGTCGAGGCGGCGCTGGTGAAGCTTGTCGGCAAGCGGCCGTTCCAGTCGATGCTCGACCTCGGTACCGGCACCGGACGGCTCCTCGAGATATTCTCGCCGCTCTACCGGCGCGGCGTCGGCATCGACATGTCGCGCGAGATGCTGACAGTCGCCCGCGCCAATCTCGACAAGGCCGGAATCGGCAATGCGCAGGTGCGCCAGGGCGACATCTATGCGCCGCCTTTCGAGCGCGACAGCTTCGATCTCGTCACCATCCACCAGGTGCTGCATTATCTCGACGATCCGGCGCTGGCGATCCGCGAGGCGGCGCGGCTGCTGAGGCCGGCCGGCCGGCTGATCGTCGTCGATTTCGCGCCGCATGGGCTGGAGTTCCTGCGCGAGGCGCATGCGCATATGCGCCTCGGCATTTCCGACCGGCAGATCGCCGAATGGTTCGCCGAAGCCGGCCTCGATCTCGTGGAGAGCCAGGAATTCGAGCCGCGCGGCGGTTCCGAGGCGCGACTGACGGTAAAACTCTGGCTCGGCCGCGACCGCCGCATGCTGATCGCCGATCCGGCCCGCGCCGGCGAGAGGGAGACCGCCTGATGAACCAGCCCCTTCTGTCCCGGCGTCCCGACATCGGCGCAAAGGTCAATGTCTCGTTCGAGTTCTTCCCGCCCAGGACCGACGAGATGGAAAAGCGGCTGTGGGACACGGTGAAGCGGCTGGAGCCGCTGGAGCCCGATTTCGTCTCGGTGACGTACGGCGCCGGCGGCTCGACGCGCGAGCGCACCCAGCGCACCGTCAAGCGCATCCTCGGGGGGTCGACGCTGACGCCTGCCGCCCATCTGACCTGCGTCGATGCCACGCGCGGCGAGATCGACGCGGTGATTTCCGAATTCGCCGGCATGGGCGTGAAGCATTTCGTGGCGCTGCGCGGCGATCCGGCGGCAGGGGTCGGCGCGCTCTACCGGCCGCATGAGGGCGGCTACGCCAACGGCGCCGAGCTGGTCTCGGCGCTGAAGCGGGCGGGCGATTTCGACATCTCCGTCTCGGCCTATCCCGAAAAGCATCCCGAAAGCCCGGACTTCGCCACCGACATCGACATGCTGAAGCGCAAGGTCGACAATGGCGCGACGCGGGCGATCACCCAGTTCTTCTTCGACAACGATCTCTACGAGAGCTATGTCGAGCGGGCGCGCCGGGCCGGCATCTACATCCCGATCGTGCCGGGCATCCTGCCGGTCCACAATTTCAGCCAGGTGGCGAATTTCTCGGCGCGCTGCGGCGCGCATGTGCCGGCCTGGCTCGCCGAGCGCTTCGAGGGCTTGAGCGCCGATCCGCAGACCCATGCGCTGGTGGCGGCGGCGGTTGCGGCGGAGCAGGTGATGGATCTCGTCGAGCGCGGCGTCTCGGACTTCCACTTCTACACGATGAACCGCGCCGACCTCGCCTTCGCCATCTGCCACATGATCGGCATCAGGGCTCAAGGTGACGCCCGGACATCGGCCGGCGCCTCCGCGGCCGCCTGAGGGCCTGAACATGCGAAAGGCCGGGCTTTCACCCGGCCTTTCAAATCTCTTCGCCTTTTCAGGCTGTCGTCATCGTCCCTTCGCTTCCGCTTACGGAAGAACTCCCATTATGAGGGCGCCGATAAAAGCAAACGCAGCGCAAATCATGAGTGCGTTGATTGGCCGTGTCAGTCCCATGCCTAGCCTCCTCAATTTGAGAACTATGGCGAGAGTCTAGGTGACTTGAGGCAACAGGCAAGCGGAAATTTTGCTGCAATGCGACGCGATTATGGAAAAAGCGACCTGCCGATCCGCTTAAGTCTACGGAATTTATAGGCAATCCGATTTTCAACGCTTGTGGAAAAAATATGGCGGGTCTGTGACAGAAATTCCGCCTAGGTGGGGTTGCCGCAGGGGCATGCCTTTACGTCGCCCGAGAATCCGTCCGCGCATGGGGCATGAGGGTTGAGTCCGATCAGTGCTGCCGGGTGCGGCGATCGTCACCATGGACCGCATGCCGTCCCAACCCGTCATGGAACCGATTTCATTGCGCACCAGCTTGCTCTAGATTCCACCATCCGAGGCCAAGGATCCTGGACCGTCCATGCAGCAATTCGAGAATGCCCGCGAGGCAGCCCGCACGCTTCG
>JALYWP010000117.1 GCA_030852655.1 Pseudomonadota bacterium
ACCCGGCGTCGTTGGTCGGCGTGAACACGACGGCCGACCCGACCAATAGGCTGGCGATCAAGAGCCCGGCGTCGCTCTTCGACGAGGAAGCCGGCGATCACCGGTTGAAGATCAACAAGGCGTCGGCAGTCGACACCGCATCGCTCGTCTTTCAGTCCGGTTATTCCGGACGTGCCGAGTTCGGGCTCGCGGGCGACGACGATTGGCATGTGAAGGTCTCGGCCGACGGCGCGGCCTGGACAGAGGCGCTTAAGGTCGACCGCACGAACGGCCGCGTCAGCCTGCCTGCAGAACTGCCGCTCGGCGACGAAAACCAGGTCGTGACGAAACGGCACGTGCGCGAACTGCTCGGCGCCGATCGCACCTATTACGTCCGCGCTGATGGCGGCGACAGCAACGACGGCTTGACCAATAGTTCGGGCGGGGCGTTCCTGACGATCGCCAAGGCGATATCCGTCGTAAAGACACTCGACCTGTCGATCTACAGCGTGACGATCCAGGTCGGCGATGGAACGTGGACTGTTCCCGTCGTGTTTTCCGGACCCTGGATCGGCGGCGGGACCGTCACCCTTCGCGGCAACCCGGCGACGCCGGCCAATTGCGAACTGAATGTCACGGGAACGTGTCTTAGTGTCCAGAACGGCGCCGAGGTCACTATTTCTGGCCTCACATTTGTCGGTTCCACTACCGGCATAACCGCCGTCAACGGGGGCAAGATCACCTTTGGGGCAGGCATCGTGTTCGGCGCGTGCGGCACCTACCATATGTGGGCCAATGGCGCTGGTTCGATCATTTTCACCGCCACGCAGGCTTACAGCATCACGGGGAGCACAAGCCGGCATTTCGGCGCGACGCCTGGGAGTTACATCAATGCTTTCGGTTCGACAGTGACGATCACCGGATCGTTGACCATTACCCATTTCGCCTATGCTGCTACCGGAGCCGTCCTCAACGCCAACAGCATGACGTTCACCGGCGGCGGAACGGTCGCCGGCAACCGATATAGCGCGTCGCTGAATGCTGTCATCAATACAGGTGGCGGCGGCGCGAGCTATTTCCCCGGCAGTTCCACCGGCTCCGTTGCGACGGGTGGCCAGTATGCGTGATGGCCATGATCCGCGTGCCTGGCGTTGATAGTCGACAGCGGCGAAACCCGCTTCTGTTCGAGCGCGGTGGGCCCTAAGTCGAGACGTTGCCGGAAGGGGCTGGCGTCACGCGCATCGCTTCGGAGTGAAAGCTGGAGGGGGTTTTGTCGGCCTATGGGCAGCTAGGACCGACGGCTCGTCGCGAGATGGTGAAAAGTGTCGTGCAGGCTCGTTTGATCCAGGCAAAATGGAAGGCGCCAATGCGGCATTGACGGCGAACCCGGTCTATTTCGCCCACTGGTTCGCGCCTGATCATCCCGAGGCTGCTGCTGGCGGAAATCGGCGGGTATTCCGAAGCGGTCAGGGTGAGGGTGGTCATATCCGGCATATCCGCTCAAGTTGTTCCGGCGTCGCTTTATATCTTTCAACCGGGAAGTTGTGGAAAATGTAGCGGTCGTCGTTCTTGGGCAGCAGATCGATGTCGCCACGTTGCTGTGGGTTGAAAATGCCGGCGACTGGCAAGTGGATGGTCGTTGCCGATGTTGAGAGCCACGCCGCCAGCCAGGAGAATGTGCTGACTGCAACCGCAATATTCGTTGCGTTGCGCACGGTCTGGAAGTCTTCGATCCAGTGAGAGCTTTTCACAAAGCGGGCGTCAGGGAACGCCGCGCGAATAGCCGCGCCATAAACGTCGTTTTGGACTTGTCCGACAAACACTGGGCTTAGACCAGTGTCCTTCACGAGCCGCTGGTAGTAGGAAACGGGTAATGGCATCATGTCGGGATGCTTACCCCGGAGAATCTCGGCAGCGCGGACATTGATGACGATTTCGCTCGGACTTGTAGGGTGTCCCTTTGCCGCCGGTCGCAGCAGCGCGGCCATCTGCCGTTTTTGTGAGACGAAATACTCCATGCGCTGTGCGTAGCAGTCGATGATGAATCCGTCGCGGTTCCCTTGGTCGGCGTCTTCCAGCATCTTCTGAATATCCAGTCGATGATGCAGTCCAGTATGAACAAGGCCGTCCGTCGGTCTATTCCGAACCGGGGCGATACCAAAACTGGATAGTTGATGGCCTGAGATGACCGAGCCCGGCCGCAGGGTTCTCACATGCGCGGCGAACATGTACCGAAACAACTGATTGCCAGGGTTACACGGTTCGACTTGGAGCAAGAGTGGCCTCGGACGTCGCAAAATCTTGAAAAGCAACCGTCTCGCCCGCACGTTGCTTCCGCCCTAACGTCGTTCCTCCGTGCGAAATATATCCACCAAGGATCGTGAGTCAAAGGACGGCAGCCCGCCATGCGGCCTCATGCGGCCGACTGCTCGACGAAAAGGTGGTGAAAAGCGTGTGCAAGCTTTTTAGATGGCTTCTGCCTATCCCGAGGTCCAAGCCGACGTGATTCGGCGGGGTGCTTACCACCAGAATCCTTTCCTGCGCACCCCCTGAAAGAGGGCGTGAGCCGCTCGTTCCGGGTAGTGCTGGTCGCACTCAGCGCCATAGGTCAACTGTGGCCGCACGAGGTTCAAGATGCTGCGCATCCCGAATTCTTCCAGCTTGATATTCACTTCGCACACATAGAAATTGCCGGTCGCGCGGCAAGGCAAGATGTCGATGGCGAACATTCCAAACCCGATTGCCGCTTCAACCTTGCGGCAGATTTCCACGAACGCCCGCCAGTTCGGCCGAACCAGCCGCTCGTGCAATTCGTTCAACATCAGGGGGTCCTTGGGCGTGTCGCTGTTGTGAACGACGGGATCTCCAGCTTGGGCATCCTTCGCCCGCACGAAACAGGAGATACACTCCGCCCCGACGGCCATGGCACGCAGGCAGATGAAATAATCCCGATCGGCTACCGTTTGCCTGGTATCGATGAACTGGACGTTGTGTTTGCCGGCTTCCGCAACGTCCGAGAGCACCGCCTTGTGTCCAGAGCCATAGAATTCGTGAGAGAACGTCTTTGCCGACCTGCCCGCCAATATCCTTTTCGGAACATCGCATCCGGTACCACCGAGCCGCTCCAGTGTCGTTATTTTGTTGCTGATTACCAAACCTTGTTCCGGAGGGTGGATCACCAGCACGTTGGAGAACTTCTCCTGCGCGAGCCGGTGCGCTAGCAGCACTTCGCTCATGACAGCAGGTACTGTTAGGCGTTCCTCGTTGTAAATCAGCAGCACCACCGCTTCCTCTTGAGGTGCTGTCGCCTTGAAGTCCTGGACGGTTTCGTAGGTCTCCACGGTAACGTCCAGGCGTGAAAGCGCGGCGCTGAAGTTCGGAAAGAAAATGGGCGGATGAACCTTGCCGATGCCGGCGAGCCCAGCATCCTCAGTCCCGATGACGACAAGCTTTTTCAGGCGCAAAATCCTTCAGCCACTGTCACCTTCTTGATATCCTGCTTTCATGCCATGCCATGCCTGGAACGGCCGCAGTTAACCAGTGCGTGCCGCGGCAGTCAAATTCGTTACAATTCAGGTCTGCGCGCTCCTTTTTCGGTGCGTCATCCTTGATGCTTGCGTTCGACACCAGACGTGCTAGCAGCCCCTTGGGCTGATGGAGTATCGATGCTCGAATTCGTACAACGCGGGCTTGCCGACATCGGCGCCGCATTAAAGCTCAGGGGCCTGGGATGGGCTCTGGCGTCGGAAGACATCGCCGACTCGCACCGCCGGACCATGCTTGGTCCGGTCTGGCCTTTGCTCAACTACCTGTTGTTCGTCGGGACGCTCCTGCTGATTTTCGGCCAGGGGGTGAGCTCTCTTAACTACACCGCCTACGTCGCCAGCGGAATGCTCGTCTGGCTGTTCATCAACGAAACGCTGTCGATGAGTTCTTCGCTGTTCCTGAGGGAGCAGGGCTTCATCAAGGGCACCGTGCTGCCCATTTCCCTTTATGTGATGCGGCAGACGCTGGTGACAACGATGCGGTCGTTCTATGCGCTTCTCGGCGCGGTGCCGATCCTCCTCTGGAGCGGGATCGAAATCACGCCGGCCCTCCTGTCGGTCGTGCCTGCCGTTATCCTCCTGACCTTCACCGCACCCGCCGTTGCCGTCATTTTCGGCGTCACCGGTGCTTTCTTCCGGGATTTCCAGTACATCGTCGGCAACGCAATGCGGCTTATGATGTTCATCACGCCGGTCTTCTGGGTACACGGCGGCGTCGGGGGCTGGCGCGGCCATCTCTATCACTGGAACCCCTTGACCCACTACATCGATATCGTCCGCCGACCGGTCGTCGAGGGCGTCGTTCCGATGAACTCCTGGGCGATCGCGCTGGCGGCCAGCATGGTTCTCGTCGTGACGGCGCTCGCCATGCTCGGCAAATTTCAACGCCAGATCGTATTTCAGCTCTGAGATGGTTTCAATTCGAGCCAAGGGTATCGGCCTGCGCTATCCGGTGCCGAGAGACGTCAAGCTGAGGGCGCAGGCCCACACGACTGTCGGCGGCCGCTTTTTCGCCGGACGGGGCGGCCGCAAATACGTCACCGCCCTTGACGATATCAGCTTCGAGCTCAAGGCCGGGGACCGGCTGGGTCTGGTGGGGACGAACGGCGCCGGCAAGACGACGTTACTCAAGGTGCTCTATGGAATATACGAGCCCAGCGTCGGTTCGCTCGAGGCTGAGGGTCGCCGCGATGCGCTGTTCAACATCAATCTGGGTTTCCGCGGGCAGGCTTCGGGCAGGCGCAACATCATGCTGCGCGGACTGATCAACGGCTGGAGCGCAGGCGAAATCGAGCGGCGCATGGACGAGATCATCGACTTCAGCGAGCTCGGCGATTTCATCGACATGCCCGTCCAGAGCTATAGCCAGGGCATGGCGGCTCGCCTGGCCTTCGCCATCGCCACCAGTTTCGAACCCGAAATACTGCTGATGGACGAGTGGGTCGGCGCCGGCGACAAGAACTTTCAGGAAAAGGCGAAAGCGCGGATGGACACTATGGTGACGAAAGCCGGCATCATCGTGCTGGCCTCGCATAGCAACGCGCTGCTGCGACGTATTTGCAACCGCGTGATATCGCTGGAACACGGGCGGATCACCTGGGAGGGCGATGCCGACGAGTATTTCGCGAGCCAGGATACGAAATGACGGACGGACCGCGCTTTCCCGCGGAAGTGCTATGTCGTCGGTTGTCGTGACGTTGAGGGGGTCGCGGCCTCTCGCGGAAGCATCGACGTTCCCGCCGCCAGATAGATGCCCACCGCCAGGAGGGCAGTGAGCATCGCGTCCATTATGTCGTGGCCAAGCAGGATGCCGGAAAGCCCGCTGACGACATAGTTCACCACGAACGCGATCAGGATGACGCCCCCCAACCTCGCATTGGCATCCATGCCTGTTGCGAGCGTCCGGGCCGCCAGCCAGGCCGCGACGACGAAGATCGCAGCGAGCGAAAGCGCGCCAAGCGCGCCGGTCTCTACCCAGGCGTTCAGGAAGCCGTTGTGGAAGTGGCTGTAATTCACGTCGAGCCCGATCTTCTCGAAACCTTCGTGGATAAGAGGTTTCGTTGACTGAGGTCCATGCCCGATGACCGGATTTTGCTGGACTGCGGCCAGGCCGATACGCCAAAGCTCCGCGCGTCGGCCGATCGAGGAATCGTAGTTTCCCTCGCTCATCTGCTGCCAGTCATGGACCAGCGCCTCAACCCGGGACGGTATGACCTGCGCTCCCGCGAAAGCGACGACGCCGATCGCAAGCGCGGCGCAGGACATTGCCAGTGCCGAACTCCACACATGCCGGCGCGCGCGGTATATCCAGAGCACGGCCGCGGTCGACAGGAAAAGCGCCAGCCAGCTTATCCGCGATCCCGAGTAGAGGACCGCGATGCTTCCCGCGCAGTAGGCGCCGAAGAGAGACGCGGCTGACGTTCCTTGCCTGCTGAAGGCTCCAGCGAGCGCGATCGTGGCCGCCATGGAGGTCATGGTCGCAAAGATGATGGGGTTGCCGGAACCGCCCTCGGCCCGTACCCCCTGGACATGGAACTGAACCATCGCCAGCGCGAGCGCGCCGTAGCAGGCGATCATGCTTGCGTTGACCACACTTTTCGCGACCGTCTCCCGCCTCGACAGGCACCAGCTCGAATAGAGGAAGGGAAAGAGCAGAAGGGTCAGCACCGGCAGAACATACTCCCAGTCCGGCGCCGGGTTCACGGCCAGCGACAGGAGATAAGCTGCGCAGTAAAGGTAGATCGGTATGGTGATGTAGAGCAGGAAGCGGTCGCGGCTGATCGGGATGATGCCGCGCAGGACTTCCACCACGCCGCCGACGGCGCCGACATTGACGGCAATGCTCGCAACCGAGCCGAATATCGGGCCAAGGGAAAAGCAGACATAGGTGAACAGCCGGGTGCGCCGGTCGTCGTGGAAGAGCAGCTGGCTGACGATGCCGCCAATGTTGTTCGTCTTGAAATCGGGCATCCATTGCGACCGTGCTGATGACGACCGTATCAGTATGCGATCGCGCGACGACGATAGTGCACTGCGACAACGCTCGCTAGCCTGATCACGCTCAGCGTCGGCTGACCCAGCGGCAGACATCGGGCGTTTCCCCCAGGGCGCAGAGGAATTGCATTCCAGGCAAGGCCCCGGTTGGGGAAATTCCGCGTGGCCGCGGGCAGAACTTTAGGCTGCCTCCACTTGAGAAATCGGGGCGTTGTGAGAATATCCGCTGGACGTCATGATCTTGCATTGTTGCCCGCACTGGGCTCGCCCAAGGTCTCAAGAAGGCTTTCGATGCTCGCCAGGCTCACTCATCTCGACCGTCTCGAGGCCGAGGCCATTCACATTTTCCGCGAAGTGGCCGCGTCCTTCGCCAAACCAGTCATGCTTTATTCGGTCGGCAAGGATTCGTCGGTCCTGCTGCATCTCGCCATCAAGGCGTTCTATCCGGCGAAACCGCCGTTTCCCTTCCTCCATGTGGACACGACCTGGAAATTCCGGGAAATGATCGAATTCCGGGATGCGATGGCGATCAAGCTGGGCTTCGATCTGCTGGTGCACGTCAACGAGGACGGCGTGCGCGACAACATCAATCCGTTCGACCACGGCTCGAATGTGCATACCCATGTGATGAAAACGGTCGGCCTGCGCCAGGCGCTCGACAAATACGGCTTCGACGCCGCCTTCGGCGGGGCGCGCCGCGACGAGGAGAAGTCGCGCGCCAAGGAACGCATCTTCTCCTTCCGCAACGCCCAGCATGCCTGGGACCCCAAGCACCAGCGGCCGGAGATGTGGAAGATCTACAACACGCGGGTTTCGCCGGGAGAGTCGATACGCGTCTTCCCGCTGTCGAACTGGACCGAACTCGATATCTGGCAGTATATCCTGCAGGAGGATATTCCGATCGTGCCGCTCTATTTCGCGAAGCGGCGGCCGGTGGTCGAGCGCGACGGCATGCTGATCATGCGCGACGACGAACGCATGACCTTGAGGCCCGGCGAGACGCTGGAGAACAGGTGGGTGAGGTTCAGGACGCTCGGCTGCTACCCGCTGACCGGGGCGATCGAATCGGACGCCGACAGCCTGGAAGGCATCGTCAGCGAAATGCTGATCGCCCGTACGTCTGAGCGCCAGGGCCGCCTCATCGATCGTGACGAAGCAGGCTCCATGGAAAAGAAGAAGCGCGAAGGGTATTTCTGACGATGCGCGCTGTTCTTGCCGAAAACGTTGCAGCGGTGGAAAACGTACGCGATTATCTTGCCAGGCAGGAGCGCAAATCGCTGCTCCGGTTCCTGACCTGCGGCTCGGTGGACGATGGCAAGTCGACTCTTATTGGCCGGTTGCTCTCCGACACGCGGCAGATATTCGAGGACCAGCTTGCCGCGCTGGAACGCGATTCCAAGAAGCACGGCACGACCGGCGACGAAGTCGACTTCGCCCTGCTGGTCGACGGGCTGGAGGCCGAGCGTGAGCAGGGCATCACGATCGACGTCGCCTACCGCTTCTTCTCGACGCCGAAGCGCAAGTTCATCGTCGCCGACACGCCCGGCCACGAACAGTACACGCGCAACATGGCGACCGGCGCCTCGACCGCCGACCTGGCAATCGTGCTGGTCGACGCCAGGCAGGGCGTGGTTGCGCAGACCAGGCGGCATTCGATCATCGCGTCGCTGCTCGGCATCAGGCACGTCATCGTCGCGGTCAACAAGATCGATCTCGTCGGCTTCGACCAAACGGTGTTCGATGGTATCGCGGCGGATTACCTGGATTTCGCGAAAAGCCTGAACTTCAAGTCCATCGTTCCGGTGCCGATCTCGGCGCGTTATGGCGACAACGTGACCACGCGATCCGGACGGATCGGCTGGTTCTCGGGACCGACGCTGGTCGAGCATCTGGAAACGGTGGTCGTGGACGATACGGCGACGGAAAGTCCGTTCCGGTTTCCCGTCCAGTATGTGAACCGGCCGAACCTCGATTTTCGCGGCTATGCCGGCACGATCGCGTCCGGGTCGATCGCTCAAGGCGACGAGGTCGTGGTGGCGAAATCAGGCAAGGCAGCCCGTGTGAGGCGCATCGTCACGCATGGCGGCGATCTTTCCACTGCGGTCAGCGGACAGGCGGTCACCCTGCTGCTGGACAGCGAGGTGGAGGTTTCGCGCGGCAACATGCTGGTGTCGCCGGCGGCCCGCCCTGAGGTCGCCGACCAGTTCGCCGCCAACGTCGTCTGGTTCGACGAGAACGCGCTGAAGCCCGGCCGTTCCTATCTGCTGCGCACCGAAACCGACCAGGTGAGCGCGACCGTCACCGATCTGAAATACCGCGTCAACGTCAACAATTTCGCGCAGGAAGCGGCGAAGTCGCTGGAGATGAACGAGGTCGGCGTCTGCAATCTCGCGACTCAGTCGCCGATCGCCTTCGACGCCTTCGCGCAGAACCGCACCACCGGCGCCTTCATCCTGATTGACCGCATCAGCAATGCGACGGTCGGCGCCGGCATGATCCTGCACGGACTGCGCCGCGCCGAGAACATCCACTGGCAGGCGCTCGATGTCGGCAAGCAGGAGCGGGCGCTGGCGAAGAACCAGCGACCGGCGGTGTTCTGGTTCACCGGCCTGTCGGGTTCCGGCAAGTCGACCATCGCCAACCTTCTCGAGAAGAAGCTGCACGCGTCGGGGCGCCATACCTACATTCTGGACGGCGACAATGTCCGGCACGGCCTGAACCGCGATCTCGGCTTCACCGACGCCGACCGGGTCGAGAACATCCGCCGCGTCGCGGAAGTGGCGAAGCTGATGGCCGATGCGGGCCTGATCGTCATCGTCTCCTTCATCTCGCCGTTTCGCGCTGAACGGCGGATGGCTCGCGAATTGATGGAGAAAGGCGAGTTCGTCGAGGTCTTTGTCGATACGCCTTTCGAAGAATGCGCCAGGCGCGACCCCAAGGGGCTGTACGCACGGGCGCTCGAAGGGAAGCTGAAGAATTTCACCGGCGTGGATTCGCCCTATGAGACGCCGGAAAATCCGGAAATCCACCTCGAGACGCTCGGCAGGTCGCCCGAAGTGATGGTAGACATCCTCGAAACCTGGCTACACGAGCGTGACATTGCACAAGAACAGTACGACCAAGGCGGCGGCATCTGACGACGAGGCGGTGCTGGCGGTCTTCGAGAGCCTGGCGCTTAGGGCCGGCGCCAGGATAATGGAAATCTTCCATTCGGGCTGCGCCGTGGAGCAGAAGGACGACGCGTCTCCGGTAACGGAAGCCGACCGTGCCGCCGAGCGCATCATCCTGGAAGGCTTGCGCTCGGCCTTTCCCGACATTCCCTGCGTGGCGGAAGAGGAAGCGGCCGCAGGCATCCTGCCGGGCGATCTCGGCAGCGCCTTCTTCCTGGTCGACCCGCTCGACGGCACCAAGGAGTTCGTCAAGCGCAACGGCGACTTTACCGTCAACATTGCGCTGGTGCGTAACGGCGCACCGGAGATAGGCGTCGTCTATGCACCGGCGAACGGGCGCTTTTTCTCCGCGCGACCGGGACAGGCCGAACGCCTCGAACTGGACGCGGAGAACGGGATATCCCGCCATGCGATCCAGGTGCGTAACCGTTCCCGATCGCTGACTGTCGTCGCCAGCCGTTCGCATCGCACGCCCGAAACCGACGACTTCATCGGCAAGGTCGATGCAGCGGAGATCGTCTCGATCGGCTCGTCGCTGAAATTCTGCCTGCTGGCCAATGGCGAGGCCGACCTCTACCCGCGCTTCGGGCGCACGATGGAATGGGATACCGCGGCGGGCGATGCGGTGTTACGGGCGGCCGGCGGATTGACGACGACGCTCGACGGCAAGCCGCTCGCTTATGGCAAGCGCAACCAGGCAAATGACGCCGACTTCGCCAACCCGTTCTTCATCGCGAGGGGAGGGGTGGACGCGTCCGTGCTGCCGGCATGAGCGGCAGCCGTCGGTGCGAAGCTATTCCGCAGCCGCCAGCTTCGAAGAGTTGCGGCCGATGAAGTTGCGGATCGTCGAGATGATGCGGTCCTGATCCTCTGATGTCAGGTAGGGATGCATCGGCAGGCACAGGATGCGCTCGGGCAGCGCTTCGCAAACCGGCAGCCCACCGGGTGCGACCGGGAAATCCCGGTAGGCCACCTGGCTGTGCAACGGCTTCACGTAATAGATCACCGAGGGAATGGCGTTTTCCTGCAGATGCGCCTTGAGCGCGTCGCGGTTCGGCGTCTCGATCGCATACTGCGCCCAGGCTGAACGGGTGCCGTCGAGATTGCCTGATGCCCTGACCACGTCGCCGAGGCCGTCGGCATAACGCTTCGCTACCGCCTGCCGCGCCACCATCTCCTCTTCGAGGATGGCGAGCTTTTCGATGAGGATCGCGGCCTGCAGCGTGTCGAGGCGCGAATTGATGCCGACATGGACGTTGTCGTATTGCGTCTCGCCCTTGCCATGGAAGGCGAAGGAGCGGAGCTTTTCGGCCAGCGCGTCGTCATTGGTGAACATGGCGCCCCCGTCGCCGTAGCAGCCGAGCGGCTTGGCCGGGTAGAAGCTGGTCGCGCCGACATGGCCGAACGATCCGCACATCCTCTCGCCGAGCGAGCCGCCGATCGCCTGCGCGGCGTCCTCGATCACCAGGAGGTTCTCGCGTTTGGCAATCGCCATGATGGCGTCGTAGTCGGCACCGAGCCCGAAGAGATCGACGGGGATGATCGCCCTCGGCTTGAGGCGGCCTTCCGCCTTGACCATTGCGATCGCGGCTTCGAGGCTTGCGATGTCGATGTTGTAGGTTTCCGGGTCGACGTCGACGAAGACCGGTTCGGCCTTGGCGAGCGCGACGACCTCGGCGGTGGCGGCGAAGGTGAAGCTCGGCACGAAGACGGCGTTGCCCGGCCCGACGCCGGATGCGTAGAGGGGCAGGAGCAGCGCGTCCGTGCCGTTGGCACAGGCGATGCAATGCTTGACGCCGACATAGGCGGCCAGCTTCTTTTCGAATTCGGCGACCTCGGGGCCGAGAATGTAGCGGCCTTCCTCGACGACACGATCTATTGCCGCCTTTAGCCGGTCGGCGATCCGCGCCCGCTGCGCGCCCAAGTCGATGAATTGCATACCCGTCTCGTTCTTGCCCTGATACAGGCCGCTGATAGCAGACAAGATTTTGGCGAAAAAGGAGCCTGAAGCCTTGTTCGCCAGGTGCAAGGGCGCGTGTGTTACCGCGCTGCAGCGTCGGAAATGGCGGTTCAGCGGGCTTTCAAGGGTCGCGGGGCCGGCCGGTGAACCTTCCGAAACATAAAGTGATCAAGGTTTTGGCCTGCCAGGATCGACTCAGCCGAGCTCGTGCCGCCATGGCGGATTGGCCCCGGCGCGCGAAACGGTGACCGAAGCAGCGGCGGCGCCGAGCGCCAATGCGTCCCGGATTTCCGTCTCCGAGAGGCCGGCGAGGCGAGGCTTCGACAATGCACCCTGCTCATGCAGGGAGGCAAGAATTCCCGCGTTGAACGTGTCGCCGGCCCCGACCGTGTCGACAACTGTGACGGGTTTGGGCGTCACCGTGACTCTCTGGTTTTTCGTATAGCCGGTGGCGCCCTTGCTGCCGCCGGTCATGACGACGAGCTTCGGGCCAAGATCGAGCCAGTGGGCGATCGCGTCTTCGGGCGCGCCGGTCGCGCCGAACCAGGCCAAATCCTCGTCTGACAGCTTGAGGATGTCGGCCATGGCGATCATGCGCTCCATGCGGGCGAGGTGCTTTGCGCGATCGGGAATGAAGGCCGGCCGGATATTGGGATCAAGCATGGTGACGCGGCGCGCCGCCTCGCGCCGCATCAGCGCTTCGTAAGCGGAGCCGCAAGGCTCGGGGATCAGGCTGATCGCGCCGAAGAGCAGCGCGTCGACATCGCCTTCGAGCGCTGGAAGATCGGCGTCGGACAGCATGCGACCTGCTGTGCCTTCGTCATAGAAGACATAGCTGGCATGGCCATCGACGAGTTGAACGAAGGCAAGCGTCGTCGGGCGAGCCGAGATGTGGGCATAGCGCGAGCCGACCTTGCTCTCCGCGAGCGTGGCCCGAAGTTGCTGGCCGAAGAGGTCCGAGGACAGTCCGGAGAAGAACTCGACAGGCACGCCGAGCCTGCCAAGGGCGACTGCGGTGTTGAAAACCGCCCCGCCCGAATAGGGTGCGAAGGCCGGCTCGTCGAGCGTCGATCTGCGCGGCAACATGTCGATCAGCGCCTCGCCGCAGCAGATGATCATTTGGTGCGCTCCCTCAAGCGGATAGCGCCCGGGCGGACGCAGCGGCCTCCATACAACCGAGGCTTTCCGCCCGCAACCGCTGGCGCCCGCTCCGTCATGCCCTCGCCGGTGCCGTCGCGCCGGCGAGGAACCTTTCCGACAGCGGCAGGCTGGCGCCGCCGATCGCGCGCGCATGGATGCCGACCGTGCCTTCGAGCACCGCGGGGATGCGCAGCCCTTCGACGTCGATCGCGGCGATCGAATCGCGCACCGCGTCGACCAGTTTGCGGCGGGCGGCGTGGGGCATCCAGCCGTCGATCACCGCTGCTTCGAAGTCGATGACGGAGGAGGCGGCGACGATGGCATAGGCCAACGCCGCGCCTGCGGAAGCGAACCACGCGTCGAAGTCCGGCCCGTCGATCGACCAGTCTCCGGGCCATCGGTCAGGTGACCGCCAGAGATGGGAAGCGTCGACCCCGCGGGCAATCAGCGCTTTTTCCAGGATCGCCAGCGAGGCGACGTCGATCAACTGAGTGGGGCGTCCGTCGCTGCCTGGAACCGGCATGGAGCCGAGCGCGCCTGCATTACCGGTGGGACCGCCATAGAGCCGGCCGTTGAGGACGACGCCGCCGCCGGCGAAGGCGCCGATGTAGAAATAGATGAAGTCACGCAGATTGCCCGTCTGCCCGAACACCAGTTCGGCGCCGCAGGCGGCGGTGGCGTCGTTCTGCAGGTAGACGGGGAAACTGCACAGTGCCTGGATGTCGGCGCGGATGTCCAGGCTGCGCCACTGGTCCATGATTTCGCGTGGGGCGCCCGCCGTGTCGGCCCAGTTCCACAGTTCGAACGGCATGGCGATGCCGAGCCCGGCGATGCGCTTGTCCTGCCCGGCATCCAGGCCGGCACGCAGCCGCGCGATGCCGGAACCGACGAAATCGAGGATCGCGCCCGGCGCCGGATAGCGATAGGCGTCCTGCAGCATGGCGCGGACATTGCCGAGAAAGTCGATCAGCACGAGTTCGGCGCTGCGGCGGCCGATCTTCAGGCCGATGAAATAGGCGCCGTCGGGATTGAGCGCCATCGGGATGGACGGTTGCCCGACCTTGCCGCGCAACGGCTCCTGGCGCAGCAGAAGGCCCTCGACCTCCAACTCCCGCATGATTACCGAGACGGTCTGCGCCGAAAGCCGCGTCATCCGGGCTATCTCGGTCTTGGCGAGGCTGCCGTTCTGCTGGACGAGTGAAAGGACCAGACGTTCGTTCTGGTCCCGCATGCCGCTCTGGTTGGTGCCGCGGTGGTGGAGCGCGGCGTCCGCCGCATCGGACGAACCGTGCCTCTGAGGGCCGTTCTCCACTCGATTCTCCCGTCGTTACCCGCCCGCTTTTTGCGAAGAATGCGTTCACGGGACACATACTGTCAATAATAAATAAGAGTGATTTAATTATTGACAGTATGTGCCGGCTGGTGTTCCCTTCGAGGCGGCGCGCGATCCGAGAAGCTACGTCGCGGCCGTTTGTTTCGAGGATGCCGGCGATCGGGATCCTGTGTGTTCCACCGGGAGGAAATCATGACCAAGCTGAAATTCCTGAAGGCGGCTGTCGCCGGCCTCGCCCTTTGTGGCGTGGCGTCGACCTCGGCATATGCCGCCGACGTCGTCGGCCTCATCACCAAGACTGAAGGCAATCCCTTCTTCGTCAAGATGCGCGAGGGCGCGCAGGAAAAGGCCACCGAACTCGGCCTCGACCTGAGGACTTTCGCCGGCAAGTTCGACGGCGACAATGACAGCCAGGTCGCGGCGATCGAGAACCTGATCGCAGCCGGCGCCAAGGGCTTTGCGATCGTGCCATCGGATTCGACCGCCATCGTACCGACCATCAAGCGGGCGCGCGACGCGGGCCTGCTGGTGATCGTGCTCGACACGCCGCTCGATCCGATCGACGCCGCCGACGCGACCTTCGCCACCGACAATTTCAAGGCCGGCGAACTGATCGGCGCATGGGCCAAGGGCACGCTGGGCGACAAGGCCGCGGACGCCAAGATCGCCTTCCTCGATCTGTCGGTGAACCAGCCGACGGTCGACTATCTGCGCGATCAGGGCTTCATGAAAGGCTTCGGCATCGACATCAAGGATCCCAAGCGCTACGGCGACGAGGACGACCCGCGCATCTGCGGCCATGAAGTGACCGGCGGTGCTGAGGACGGCGGCCGCACGGCGATGGAAACGCTGCTGCAGAAATGCCCCGACGTGAACGTCGTCTATTCGATCAACGAACCGGCGGCTGCCGGCGGCTGGGAAGCGCTGAAGGCGGCCGGCAAGGATGACGGCTCCGTGCTCGTCACCTCGATCGATGGCGGCTGCCCGGGCGTGGAGAACGTCAAGGCCGGCATCATCGGCGCGACCTCGCAGCAATATCCGCTGAAGATGGCCTCGATGGCGATGGAGGCGATCAAGAAGTTCGCCGACACAGGCGAGAAGCCGGCCAAGACGGAAGGCCTCGACTTCCTCGACACTGGCGCGACGCTGATCACCGACAAGCCGGTGGAGGGCGTCGAGTCGATCGACTCGGCCGAGGGCCTGAAGCTCTGCTGGGGTTGAAAGGCTTCCTCTGCGCACATTCGGCGGATAGGCTGAATGAGAAGGGGCAGTCTCGCACTGCCCCTTCCGTGGCGAATTGTCCTTGGGAGGGGATGAGATGAGCGACGACGGGTCGGGAATGACCGCCGCCGAGAGGGGTCTCGCAGGCGCCAGCCAGGGCATTGCGAGCTTCGAGGAGGACGGCAACTCGCCGCTGCGCCGCCTGCAGCATTTCCTGCATGCATATCCGACCGCGATCCCCTTCATCGTCCTGATCATAGGCGTACTGATCTTCTCGTTTGCCGCCGGCGGCAGGTTCTTCCACCCGTTCAACCTGTCGCTGGTGCTGCAGCAGGTGACCATCATCGGCGTGCTCGGCATCGCCCAGACGCTGGTGATCCTCACTGCCGGCATCGATCTTTCCGTCGGCGTGATGATGGTGCTGTCGTCGATCGTCATGGGCCGGCTGGCGGTGGTGGTCGGCGTTCCCGTTGAGATCAGTTTCGCGCTCGGACTGCTGACCGGCACGCTCTGCGGCTTCATCAATGGAGTGCTGGTGGCGATCGTCCGGCTGCCGCCCTTCATCGTTACGCTCGGCACCTGGAGCATCTTTGGCGCGCTGATCATCTACGTGTCGCGTTCCGAGACCATCCGCTCGCAGGACATCGAGGCCGTGGCCCCGCTGCTGCATTGGACGGGTACGCGAATGGCGGTCGGCGGCGGCGCGGTGCTGACCTACGGCTCCATCCTGATGATCGCGATAGCCGTCGTCGTCTGGTACATGCTGAACCGGACCGCCTTCGGGCGGCATGTCTATGCAACGGGTGACGATCCGGAAGCCGCGCGGCTCGCCGGCATCAACACCAGGAACACGCTGATCGCGGTCTACACGCTGGCCGGCTTCATCTGCGCGGTCGCAGCCTGGATACTGATCGGGCGCATCGGTGCGGCCTCTCCGCTCGGCAACCAGACCGCCAATCTCGACGCCATCACCGCGGTGGTGATCGGCGGCACCTCGCTTTTCGGCGGGCGTGGCTCGATTGTCGGCACGCTGGTCGGGGCGCTGATCGTCGGGGTCTTCCGCAACGGGCTGGCGCTCGCCGGCGTCGACGTGTTGTGGCAGGAATTCACCGTCGGCCTGCTGATAATCCTGGCGGTGGCCATCGACCAGTGGATCCGGAAGATTTCGGCATGACCGATGCTGCTCCCATTCTGAAGGCCAGGGGCCTCAACAAGCGCTACGGCAGGGTCGTAGCGCTCGATAATGCCGATTTCGACCTCTACCCGAACGAGGTGCTGGGCGTCATCGGCGACAATGGTGCTGGAAAGTCCACCCTAATCAAGGCTTTGTGCGGCGCCGTGATTCCCGATTCCGGGACCATCGAACTGGACGGTCGGCAGGTGCATTTCCGCTCGCCGATGGATGCGCGGGCGGCGGGCATCGAGACCGTGTACCAGAACCTTGCGCTGTCGCCGGCGCTGTCGATCGCCGACAACATGTTCCTCGGACGCGAGATGCGCAAACCGGGCATCACCGGCAGCGTGTTTCGCCGCCTCGACCGTTCCGGCATGGCGCAGGTCGCGCGCGAGAAACTGTCGGAACTGGGATTGATGACAATCCAGAACATCAACCAGTCGGTGGAGACGCTGTCCGGCGGCCAGCGGCAGGGCGTGGCGGTGGCGCGTGCAGCGGCATTCGGCAGCCGCGTCATCATCATGGACGAGCCGACGGCGGCACTTGGCGTCAAGGAATCGCGGCGCGTGCTGGAGCTGATCCTCGACGTGAAGAAACGCGGCCTGCCTATCGTGCTGATCTCCCATAACATGCCGCATGTGTTCGAGGTCTGCGACCGTGTCCATATCCACAGGCTCGGACGCCGCCTGACCGTCATCGACCCGAAGGAACATACAATGTCGGACGCGGTTGCGTTCATGACGGGGGCGAAACGTCCACCGGAGACTGCGGCCGCGGCCTGACATACCTGCCGAACAGCGAACAAATTGCCCGGAATATCCGGCTGTGATTGAGAAAGTTCCCGAAATGATTAGCATCGCTTCGGGAGGATGCTGCAACTCGCCGCGTTTGGGCGGCGGGCAACGCGTTGAGGTGACATGGCAGGCATAATGACATCCAAGCTTCCGAGGCAAATCCTGGCGACATCCGATCCCGAGACCCTTGCGGCCGAAATCCTCCGGGCCCTGAAATACAGGGGCGGCAAGGACATGAGGGTTGCGACGCCGCATGACTGGCTGACCGCGTCGATCAAGGTGGTGCGCGACCGCATCATCGACGAGTGGATAAAATCCACCAAGGACACCTACGACCAGCAGGAAAAGCGCGTTTACTACCTGTCGCTCGAATTCCTGATCGGCCGACTGATGCGGGACGCATTTTCCAACCTGGGCCTCCTGGAGGACATGCGCGCCGCCCTCAAGTCGCTCGGCGTCGACATCGACGTGATTGCGGCACTGGAGCCGGACGCCGCGCTCGGCAATGGCGGTCTCGGGCGGCTGGCGGCGTGCTTTATGGAATCGATGGCGACCGTTGACATACCGGCGCATGGCTACGGCATCCGCTATGCGAACGGGATGTTTCGCCAGGAGATATCCGACGGCTGGCAGGTCGAGCTGCCCGAAACCTGGCTCGACCACGGCAACCCTTGGGAGTTCGAGCGCCGCGAGCGCTCCTTCGAGGTAGGCTTCGGCGGCCACGTGGAATCGGTCACCTCCAATGACGGCCATCTGGAGCGCCATGTATGGAAGCCGATCGAGCGCATCCTGGCGGTTGCCTACGACACGCCGGTCGTCGGCTGGCGCGGCAACCGGGTGAATACGCTGCGGCTATGGTCGTCGATGGCGATCGATCCAATCCTGCTCGATGCCTTCAATGCCGGCGACCACATCGGCGCGCTGCGCGAGAGCAACAAGGCGGAGGCGCTTTCGCGGGTGCTCTATCCGGCTGACTCGACGCAGGCTGGCCAGGAACTGCGCCTGCGGCAGGAGTATTTCTTCTCGACCGCTTCCCTGCAGGACATCGTGCAGCGGCATCTCAGCCAGTTCGGCGATCTGCTGTCATTGCCCGACAAGGCGGCGATCCATCTAAACGACACGCATCCGGCCATCGCCGTCGCTGAGTTGATGCGGCTGTTCATGGACGTCCACGGCATCGACTTCGACAAGGCCTGGGACGCGACCAGGCGGACCTTTGCCTACACCAACCACACGCTGCTGCCCGAGGCGCTGGAAAGCTGGCCGGTGTCGTTGTTCGACCGCCTGCTGCCGCGTCACATGCAGATCATCTACGCGATCAACGCGCAGGTCCTGCTTGAGGCCCGCTCGAGCGGCCATTTCAACGACGAGCAGATCAGCCGCATCTCGCTGATCCAGGAGGGCAGCGAGCGGCGCGTGCGCATGGGCAACCTCGCTTTCGTCGGATCGCACAGCATCAATGGCGTGTCGGGGCTTCATACCGAACTTATGAAGGAAACGGTGTTTGCCGACCTGCACAGGCTCTATCCCGACCGCATCAACAACAAGACCAACGGCATCACGCCGCGGCGCTGGCTGTTCCAGAGCAACCCTGGCCTGACGGGACTGGCGCGCGAGGCGATCGGCGACAGGTTCCTGGATGATGTCTCCGAACTGAAGAAGCTTGAGAAATTCGCCGACGATGCGGGTTTCCGGGAAAAATTCGCTGCGGTGAAGCGTTTCAACAAGGAGCGCCTGGCCAGCTATGTGGCCGCGCGGCTCGGCGTGAAGCTTGACCCATCGGCGCTGTTCGACATCCAGATCAAGCGCATCCACGAATACAAGCGCCAATTGCTGAACATCATCGAGGCGGTGGCGCTCTACGACCAGATACGCTCGCATCCCGAGCGCGACTGGATGCCGCGCGTAAAGTTCTTCGGCGGCAAGGCCGCGCCGAGCTACCACAACGCCAAGCTGATCATCAAACTCGCCAACGACGTGGCCAAGGTGATCAATCGCGATCCGGCGGTGCGCGGGCTGCTGAAGGTGGTGTTCGTGCCGAACTACAATGTCAGCCTCGCCGAGATCATGATACCGGCGGCCGACCTTTCCGAGCAGATATCGACGGCCGGCATGGAAGCGTCGGGCACCGGCAACATGAAGTTCGCGCTGAACGGCGCGCTGACCATCGGCACGCTCGACGGCGCCAATGTCGAGATCAGGGACAACGTCGGCGACGACAATATCTTCATTTTCGGCCTGACCGCGGAAGAGGTCGAAAAGCGCCGCGCCAACAGCTACGATCCGCGAGCGGTCATCGAGGGCTCGCCGGAGCTGTCACAGGCGCTCGCCGCCATCTCGTCCGGCGTGTTCTCGCCCGACAATCCGCAGCGCTACCGCGACCTGCTGGACGGTCTCTACCAGCACGACTGGTTCATGGTCGCCGCCGACTTCGATGCCTATGCGGCAACCCAGCGCGACGTCGACAAGGTCTGGCGCAACAGTCCGGACTGGCAGGCGCGCGCGATCCGAAACGTTGCGCGGATGGGCTGGTTCTCCTCCGACCGCACCATCCGCCAATATGCGAAGGAAATCTGGAACGTTGGATGACGAAGTGAATTAAATGGCGATGGGATGAAGCCAGCCGCGACAGAGCCGCCAGGAAGGATCGTCGGGAAATGAGGAAGCCGCGCGCCGCCGCGACGAAAGCCCGATCCTTCGAGGCTGCACCAGGCGATGTGGAAGCCATCCTGGCCGGTGTGCACGGCGATCCTTTCGCGGTGCTGGGCGTGCATGAGGCGGTCGACGGCTTCGTGACCCGGTGTTTCGTACCGCATGCGGAAACGGCAACGGCATTCACGCTCGACGGCAAGGAAGCAGGTGCGCTGGAGCGCCGCAACGAGGCCGGCTTCTTCGAAGGCAAGGCGAACATCACGCGGCGCCAGCCGCTTCGTTATCGCCTTGGCAATGCGGGCGGCGAATGGTGGGTGACCGATCCCTACTCCTTCGGGCCGGTACTCGGCCCGATGGACGATTACTATATCGCCGAAGGCTCTCATCTGAGGCTCTTCGACAAGCTTGGAGCCCATCTGATCGACCATGAAGGCGCCAGGGGCTTCAGCTTCGCCGTCTGGGCGCCGAACGCCATACGCGTCTCGGTGGTGGGCGAATTCAACGACTGGGACGGCCGCCGCCATACGATGCGCAACCGGCAGGATACCGGCATCTGGGAAATCTTCGTTCCCGATCTTGAGCCCGGCAAGGCATACAAATACGAAATCGTCGGCGCGCATGGCGAACTGGTCCCGCTGAAGGCCGATCCCTATGCGGCGCGCTCGGAACTGCGCCCGGCAACGGCCTCGGTCACGGCAGCGCCGCTGTCGCATGAATGGGGCGACGACGCGCATCGCGCATACTGGCGGGCGGCGAACCTGCGCCGCGAGCCGATCTCGATCTACGAAGTCCATGCCGGTTCGTGGCAGCGGCACGACGACGGCTCGTTCCTGTCCTGGGACGAGCTTGCCGACCGGCTGATCCCCTATGTGGTCGAGACCGGGTTTACGCATATCGAGTTCATGCCGATCTCGGAATATCCGTTCGATCCGTCCTGGGGCTACCAGACGACGGGGCTGTTCGCGCCGACCGCACGCTTCGGCGAGCCGGAGGGTTTTGCGCGTTTCGTCGACGGCGCGCATCGTGCCGGCATCGGCGTCGTCCTCGACTGGGTTCCGGCGCATTTTCCGGTCGATGCGCACGGGCTGGCGCTCTTCGACGGCACCGCGCTCTACGAGCATGCCGACCCGCGCAAGGGGTTCCATCCCGACTGGAACACCGCGATCTACAATTTCGGCCGCCGCGAGGTGATCTCCTTCCTTGTCAACAATGCCCTCTACTGGGCAGAAAAGTTCCATGTCGACGGACTGCGCGTCGATGCCGTGGCCTCGATGCTCTACCTCGATTATTCGCGCAAATCCGGCGAGTGGATCCCCAACGAGAAGGGCGGCCGCGAGAACCTGGAAGCAGTGAAGTTCCTGCAGCGGATGAATGTCGAGCTTTACGGCCATCATCCGGGCGTCATGACGATTGCGGAGGAATCGACCTCCTGGCCGAAGGTTTCGCAGCCTGTCCACGAGGGTGGGCTCGGCTTCGGCTTCAAGTGGAACATGGGCTTCATGCACGACACGCTCGATTATCTCCAGCATGAGCCGATCCACCGAAAGCACCATCATGACGAACTGACTTTCGGTCTGCTCTACGCCTTCACGGAGAATTTCGTGCTGCCGCTGTCCCATGACGAGGTCGTGCACGGGAAGGGCTCGCTGCTCACCAAGATGGCTGGCGACGACTGGCAAAAATTCGCCAATCTGCGCGCCTATTACGCATTCATGTGGGGCTATCCGGGCAAGAAGCTGCTGTTCATGGGACAGGAGTTCGCGCAGCGCAACGAATGGAGCGAGGCGAGGTCGCTCGATTGGCAGGAACTGCAGCATCCGCCACACCAGGGCGTCCAGAAGCTGGTCCGTGACTTGAACCACCTCTATCGGTCGCGCCCGGCGCTGCATGCCCGCGACTGCGAGCCGGACGGGTTTCAGTGGCTGCTCGCCGACGAAAAGGACACATCGGTATATGCCTGGTTGCGCAGGGCGCCGAAAGCCAATCCGGTTGCGGTCATCTCGAATTTCACCCCGGTGCCGCGGCGAGGCTATCGCGTGCCGCTGCCGGCGACGGGAGGATGGCGCGAAATCATCAATACCGATGCGGTCGACTACGGCGGCTCGGGCATGGGCAATGACGGGGCAGTGCTGGCGGAGACCGACGGCGGGGGAACCGTATCGGCCGCAGTCACCTTGCCGCCGCTGTCGACGATCATGCTCGAACTGGCCACGGGATGAGCGACCTGGGAGGGTAGGATGGTGCAGTCAGGCAAGGGCACGCAACCGCTGGCGCGCGACGCAATGGCCTATGTGCTTGCGGGAGGGCGCGGCAGCCGCCTGAAGGAACTGACCGACCGGCGCGCCAAGCCCGCCGTCTATTTCGGCGGCAAGACGCGCATCATCGACTTCGCGCTCTCCAACGCGCTGAACTCGGGCATCCGCCGCATCGGTGTGGCGACTCAATACAAGGCTCATTCGCTGATCCGCCATTTGCAGCGGGGCTGGAACTTCCTGCGGCCGGAACGAAACGAGAGCTTCGACATATTGCCGGCGAGCCAGCGCGTCTCGGAGACGCAATGGTATGAAGGCACGGCGGACGCCGTCTACCAGAACATCGACATCATCGAGTCCTACGGGCCGGAATTCATGGTCGTACTGGCCGGCGACCACATCTACAAGATGGATTACGAGCAGATGTTGCGCCAGCATGTCGACCAGGGTGCGGACGTGACGGTCGGCTGCCTGGAAGTGCCGCGCATGGAGGCGACCGGCTTCGGCGTCATGCATGTCGACACACACGACGAGATCATCTCGTTCATCGAGAAGCCGGCCGATCCGCCCGGCATCCCGGACAAACCGGATTACGCGCTCGCCTCGATGGGCATTTATGTGTTCAAGACGAAGTTCCTCATGGATCAGCTTCGCCGCGACGCCAATGAGCCTGAATCGACCCGCGATTTCGGCAAGGACATCATTCCCTATATCGTCGAGAACGGTAAGGCGGTGGCGCACCGCTTCACCAAATCCTGCGTGCGGTCGAGTGCGGAGAACGAGGCCTATTGGCGCGACGTCGGCACGATCGACGCCTATTGGGAGGCAAATATCGACCTGACCGACATCGAGCCTGAACTCGACCTTTACGATCGCGATTGGCCGATCTGGACCTATGCCGAACTGAAGCCGCCGGCGAAATTCGTGCATGACGTGGACGGCCGTCGCGGCATGGCCGTCTCGTCGCTGGTTTCCGGCGACTGCATCGTGTCTGGCGCATCGCTGAAGCGCAGTCTGATCTTCACCGGCGCGCGCATCAACTCCTATTCGACGCTCGACCAGGTGGTGATGCTGCCCGACTGCCATGTCGGGCGCAAGGCGCGGCTGAAACGCGTCGTGATCGACCATGGCGTGCACATTCCCGAAGGGCTGGTCGTCGGGGAGGATCCCGTGCTCGACGCCAAGCGGTTCCGCGTCTCGGAGAAGGGCATAGCGCTGGTTACCCAGGAGATGATCGACAGGCTGGGCAACTGACGGGATGCGGATGCGCGAAAGGCTCACCTGATGGAGGTTCTCGCGGTCACGCCCGAGATTTATCCCCTGATCAAGACCGGCGGACTGGCCGATGTGACCGGCGCGCTGCCGATCGCGCTCGCCGGGCAGGGCGTTGCGACGAGAACGCTCGTCCCGGGTTTTCCGCAAGTGTTGAAGGCGCTCAAAAAAGACGCGCCCGTGCATAGGTATCCGGCTATGCATGGCGGCGAGGCCACGCTTCTCGCCGCGACGGCAGCAGGGCTCGACCTCCTGGTGCTGGATGCGCCGCATCTCTTCGACCGCCCCGGCGGGCCTTATGGCGACTCCACCGGCGCCGACTGGCCCGACAACTGGCGGCGCTTTTCGGCACTGAGCTTCGCCGGCGCCGACATCGCGGCGGGCGCGATCGCGGGCTACCGGCCGGATATCGTGCATGCGCATGACTGGCAGGCGGCGCTGACGCTCGCCTATATGCGCTACGGCGCTGCGGCGACGACGCCGTCGGTGATGACCGTCCACAACCTCGCATTCCAGGGCCGGTTCGGCGCCGGCATCTTCGGGGAACTCGGCCTGCCTGCCGAAGCGATGAGCCTCGACGGCGTCGAATATTACGGCGGCGTCGGTTTCCTCAAGGCCGGGCTGCAGGCGGCCTGGGCCATCACCACGGTGAGCCCGACCTACGCGCAGGAGATACGCACGCCGGATTTCGGCATGGGGCTCGAAGGGCTGATATCGATGCGCGTGGCCGACCTCCACGGCATCGTCAACGGCATTGACGGCGAGACCTGGGACCCGCGAACGGATGCGCATCTGAAGTCCAACTACTCGCAGAAGGCTCTGAAAGGCCGAGCTGCAAACAAGAAGGCAATCGAGGAGCGTTTCGAGCTCGTCCATGAGGACAGCCCGATCTTCTGCGTTGTCAGCAGGCTGACCTGGCAGAAGGGCATCGACATGCTGGTCGACGTGCTCGACGATGTCGTGGCGGCCGGCGTGCGGCTGGCGGTGCTGGGTTCGGGCGATGCGGCGCTTGAGGGCGCACTGCTCGGCAGTGCGGCGCGCCATCGCGGCAGGGTGGGCGTGGTCATCGGCTATGACGAGGCGCTTTCGCATCTGATGCAGGGCGGCTGCGACGCGATCCTGATCCCGTCGCGCTTCGAACCTTGCGGGCTGACGCAACTCTACGGCCTGCGCTACGGCTGCGTGCCGATCGTCGCGCGCACCGGAGGGCTGGCCGACACGGTAATCGATGCCAATGAGGCAGCGCTTTCGGCGCGCGTTGCAACCGGATTCCAGTTCGAAGCCGAGAACAGCGACGCGCTGCTCGATGCCGTCAAGCGCGCGGTGGCGGTCTACGCGGATCGCCCTGCTTGGGCCACGATGCAGCGCCAGGGCATGAAGGCGGACGTTTCCTGGAACAGGAGCGCTGCGAAATATGCCGAGCTCTATCGTTCGCTCGTTGCGAGAAGGACTTGATGACATGACACGGACGGTCGCCACCACGCCTTACCAAGACCAGAAGCCCGGCACGTCGGGCTTGCGCAAGAAGGTGCCGGTCTTCCAGCAGGAGAACTATGTCGAGAATTTCGTGCAGTCGATATTCGACAGCCTGGAGGGGCGAGACGGCAAGACGCTGGTGCTGGGCGGCGACGGGCGTTTCTACAACCGCGAGGTGATCCAGATCGTCATCCGCATGGCGGCGGCGAACGGCTTTGGCAAGGTGATGGTCGGGCAGGGCGGCATCCTGTCGACGCCGGCGGCGTCTAACGTCATTCGAAAATACGGGGCATTCGGCGGCATCATCCTGTCGGCGAGCCACAATCCCGGCGGACCGCATGAGGATTTCGGTATCAAGTACAATGCCGAGAATGGCGGGCCGGCGTCCGAGAAGATCACCGATGCAATCTTCGAGCGCTCGAAGACGATCCGCGCGTACTTGATTGCGGATTTCGATCCGATAGACATCGACAGCCAAGCCACGGTGAAGGCAGGCGGCATGACGGTCGAGGTGATCGATCCGGTCAGCGACTATGCCGAACTGATGGAAAGCCTGTTTGACTTTGACGCGATCCGCGCGATGTTCGAAGGAGGCTTCCGCATGCGCTTCGACGCCATGCATGCGGTGACCGGTCCCTATGCCAAGGAGATACTGGAAAATCGTCTCGGCGCACCGAAGGGAACGGCACGGAATGCCGTGCCGTTGCCCGATTTCGGCCGGCATCATCCGGACCCGAATCTGGTGCACGCCAAGCATCTCTACGACGAGATGATGGGGCCGGATGCGCCGGACTTCGGTGCCGCGTCGGACGGCGACGGCGACCGCAACCTGATCATCGGAAAGGGCATCTTTGTCACGCCGTCGGATTCGCTGGCGATGCTGGCGGCAAACGCCAGGCTGGCTCCCGGATACCGCAAGGGGCTGAAGGGCATCGCGCGCTCGATGCCGACCAGCGGCGCGGCCGACCGGGTGGCGGAAAAACTCGGCATCGGCATCTATGAGACGCCCACCGGCTGGAAGTTCTTCGGCAACCTGCTCGATGCCGGCATGGCGACGATCTGCGGCGAGGAGAGCGCCGGTACCGGCTCCGACC
>JALYWP010000201.1 GCA_030852655.1 Pseudomonadota bacterium
GGCATCGTCACGGCGACGATCCTCGGCTTCATCATCGGTGTCGGCAGGCTGTCGCGAAACTGGCTGCTGCGCAAGATCGCGATGGTCTACGTCGAGACGTTCCGCAACATCCCGCCGCTGCTGGTCATCTTCTTCTGGTACCTGGGCGTCCTGGCGGTGCTTCCAGCGCCGCGCGACAGCATCGTCCTGCCTTTCGGCTCCTATCTGAACAGCCGCGGCTTCTATTTTCCGCGTTTCCTCTGGGGTGACGGAGCCTGGCTGATCGTCGCCGGCCTGGTCGTCGGCATCGGATTGACCTGGTTCGTCGCGCGCCGCGCCAAGGCCCGCCAGATGACGACCGGCCAGCGATTCCCGGTGTTCTGGACCGGACTGGCGCTGATCGTCGGCTTCCCGCTGCTCGGCTTCGCGCTTGCCGGTTTTCCGCTGACGCTCGATTTCCCCAAGGCAGGCACATTCAACCTGACCGGCGGCTTCAACGTGAAGCCGGAATTCCTGTCGCTTTACCTGGCGCTGTCCTTCTACACGGCAGCGTTCATCGCCGAGATCGTCCGCGCCGGCATTCTGGGCGTCAGTAAGGGCCAGAGCGAAGCCGCCGCTGCGCTCGGGCTGAGGCCGGGAACGGCGCTGCGGCTGGTGATCATCCCGCAGGCGCTGCGCATCATCATCCCGCCGCTGACCAGCCAGTACCTCAACCTGACCAAGAATTCGTCGCTCGCCGTGGCGATCGGCTACCCCGACCTCTACGCGATCGGCGGCACGATCCTCAACCAGACCGGCCAGGCGATCGAGATCGTCGTCATCTTCATGATCATCTATCTGAGCATCAGCCTGGTGACCTCGTTCTTCATGAACTGGTTCAATGCCAGAATGGCGCTGAAGGAGAGGTGACCCATGCAGGAACATGACATGTCATGGGTCCGCACCGAAATGGCGCTCGCCCAGCCGGCGCCCCGATCGGAAGCAGGACTGGGCTCGTGGGTACGCAAGAACCTGTTCGCGACGCCCATCGATTCCGTCCTCACGGTGCTTGGCCTGCTCTTCGCGACCTGGGCGCTTTCGCAGATTCTGGGCTGGGCGATCTTCAACGCGCAGTGGACGGGCACCGATCGCACCGCCTGCCTGACGGTCGATCAGGGTGGCGCGCTGCCATCCGGCTGGTCTGGCGCCTGCTGGGCGTTCGTCAACGCCAAGTTCGCTCAGTTCATGTTCGGGCGTTATCCGGTCGACGAGCGGTGGCGCGTGATCCTGACGGGGATCGTCTTCGTCGCGCTGCTGGCGCCGCTGTTGATCCCGCGCGCGCCTTACAAGCGGCTCAACGCGATCCTGTTCTTCGCCGTCTTCCCGTTCATCGCGTTCTGGCTGCTGATCGGCGGCTTCCTAGGCCTGTCCTATGTGGAGACTCCGTTGTGGGGCGGGCTGCTGGTGACGCTGGTGCTCTCCTATGTCGGCATCGTCGTCTCGCTTCCTCTCGGCGTCCTGCTCGCGCTCGGCCGCCGCTCGAAGATGCCGGCGGTCAAGATGCTGTCGGTGATCTTCATCGAGACGGTGCGCGGCGTGCCGCTGGTGACCATCCTCTTCATGGCGAGCTTCATGCTGCCGCTCTTCGTGCCGCCGGGCATGACCTTCGACAAGTTCCTGCGTGCCCTGATCGGCGTCGCGCTCTTCGCCTCGGCCTATATGGCCGAAGTGGTGCGCGGCGGCCTGCAGGCGATTCCCAAGGGCCAGTACGAAGGCGCGGACTCGCTCGGTCTCGGCTATTGGCAGAAGATGGGCCTGATCATCATGCCGCAGGCGCTGAAGCTCGTCATTCCGGGCATCGTCAACACCTTCATCGGCATGTTCAAGGATACGACGCTGGTGCTCATCATCTCGATGTTCGACCTGCTCGGCATCGTGAAGCAGAACCTCTCCGACGCGAACTGGGCGACGCCGCAGACCGCCAAGACAGGCCTCGTCTTCGCCGCCATCGTGTTCTGGCTTTTCTGCTTCAGCATGTCGCGTTATTCGATCTACATGGAACGCCGGCTCGACACCGGCCACAAACGATAGGCAAGGGGTATCGGCTGATGACCACGGAGAACGCAGTCGGCGAGGAAGAGATCAGGGTCGACACCAAGAAGATGCATATCTCCGATACCGATGTCGCGATCGAGATCGTCGGCATGTCGAAGTGGTATGGCGAGTTCAACGTGCTCAAGGACATCAACCTGAAGGTCATGCGCGGCGAGCGCATCGTCATCTGCGGACCATCGGGCTCGGGCAAGTCGACGATGATCCGCTGCATCAACCGGCTGGAGGAGCATCAGAAGGGCAAGATCGTCGTCGACGGCAAGGAACTCACCAACGACCTGAAGAAGATCGACGAGGTGCGCCGCGAGGTCGGCATGGTGTTCCAGCACTTCAACCTCTTCCCGCATCTGACCATCCTCGAGAACTGCACTCTGGCGCCGATCTGGGTACGCAAGACGCCCAAGAAGGAGGCCGAGAAGATCGCCATGCATTTCCTCGAGCGCGTGAAGATACCGGAGCAGGCCCACAAATATCCCGGCCAGCTCTCGGGCGGCCAGCAGCAGCGTGTGGCGATCGCCCGCTCGCTCTGCATGAACCCGCGCATCATGCTGTTCGACGAGCCGACTTCCGCGCTTGACCCGGAAATGATCAAGGAAGTGCTGGAGACGATGGTTGGCCTCGCCGAGGAGGGCATGACCATGCTTTGCGTGACGCACGAGATGGGTTTCGCCCGAAAGGTCGCCAACCGAGTGATCTTCATGGATGCCGGGCAGATCGTCGAACAGAACACGCCGGCCGAATTCTTCGACAATCCCAAGCACGAGCGGACGAAACTGTTCCTCAGCCAGATATTGCACTGATCCGCAGCAAAGCCTTTCGGCGCCCCGATGACGCTCTACAGCTTTAGAGCAGGCGGCTTCCATCCGTAGAGCCAGTCGAGCCCGGTCGCGAGCTTTTCCGGCCTGCGCATGCGCAGGATAGTATTTCGCACCATGGCGACCGGCCCGCCCGCGTGCCACGTCATCCGATTGAACGAGCCTCGGCGCGCAACGCGGTCGACGCGCTGGTGCCGTTCCGTTTCCCAGGCAGAGAGGGCGGCGGCAACGCTGTCGGATCGGGTGAGCACATGGCTGGCAAGCGTCTCGGCGTCCTCGATCGCCATCGCCGCGCCCTGCGCCGCATAAGGTGTCATCGCATGGGCAGCGTCGCCGATCAGGGCGATGCCTCCCGGTGCGGTCCAGGGGCCGCCGGGATATACCGTGTGTATCGGCCAGACGGTCCATTCCCCCACATCGTCGGCCAGCTTCAGCAATGCGGGCGCGGTCCGCCGCATGGCGTGTTTGAGCACGCCCGTATCCATGTTGCCCGACCAGGTGTTGTCCATGGCGCTTCCGCGCGTGAAGGCGACCAGATTGAGGGCCGCGCCGGAGCGGACCGGATAGGTGACCAGATGGAAGCCCGGCGCCAGGAACGCGGTGACGACGCCCCCGATGCCGACCTGCGCGAGCGAACTGCCGGCCGGGCTTTCGGCGCGCACGGTCCGGCGCCAGGCGACCTGGCCGGTGAACCGGCTGAGCGACTCGCCCCCGACGAAACGCCGGATGTCCGACCAGACGCCGTCCGCGCCGACGAGCAGCATGCCAGTCGTCTGGTCGACGCGGCCGCCGATCTCGATGGAGGCCGTCACGCCGAGCGGATGCAGCGCCACGTCGCGAACAGTCGCTCCGGTGGTGAGTTCGATGCCTGGCTCGCGGGCAACGTGTGCAAGAAGCGCGCTTTGCAGGTCTGCGCGGTGGGCGGTCAGATATGGCGCTTTCCAGCGCCATTCTGCTGCCGCCCCGAGTTGCACCCGGCCGAGTTCGGCCAGGCTCGAAGCATCGCGCAGCACGACGGCGTCGGGCCGCACGGCGCTGTGGCGCAGGCCGGGCAATACGCCGAGACGATCGAGGATGCGCGTGGCGTTGGGCGAAAGCTGAAGGCCGGCCCCGACCTCGTCCAGCCGCGGCGCACGCTCGAAAACGCGCACCGGATATCCTCGCACGGCGAAGGCGAGCGCCGCCGTCAGGCCGGCGATGCCGGCGCCGGCGATGATGATCTGCCGAGAACGCGCCTCAGCCATGGCCCGCCGCGCAGATCAGCTCAGGCTGCACGGTCGAGGTAGAGACAGTTTTCCGGCCGGGTTTCGCCGGCCTTCAACGACGGTTCGTAGCGATAGAGCGTCGAGCAGTAGGGGCAGATCTTGTCGGTATCCGCGCCCATGTCGAGGAAGATGTGGGGATGGTCGAACGGCGGCTTGGCGCCCACGCATTTGAATTCCTTCACGCCGATCTCGATCGCAGCGTGGCCCGCGTCATTCTGGAAGTGGGGGATGGATCCGCCTGCCATGTCATGCTCCCTCAGCCTCAGTCGGTAAATTCGTGAATCAGCGTTTGTCGCATAACCGCATGCTTTGCAAGTTGCACGAAATCAAACTGTCGCAAAAGCCTGTCAGGAGATACATTGCGCCGAAAATCGGTCGCTACGGGCAAACCAGGGACGAATGACCAATATGAGCCAGTTGAAGCCGGCCCAGAGCGAGTTCACGGCGGTTGCGACGGCCGATGGCGACGGGACCGGAAACCCCGACCGCTTCGTCAACCGCGAATTCTCCTGGCTGCAGTTCAATCGCCGCGTCCTCGAGGAATCGCAGAATGCGTGTCATCCGTTGCTCGAGCGGGTGCGCTTCCTTTCCATATCCGCGGCCAATCTCGACGAGTTCTTCATGGTGCGCGTGGCGGGCCTCGCCGGCCAGGTGCGCGAAGGCATCGTCTTGCGCAGTCCCGACGGCCGCACGCCCGAACAGCAACTGGAGCAACTTCTGGTCGAAGTCGGGCGGCTGCAGGAGGATCAGCAGAAGAGCCTGTCCGACCTGCTGGTCCTGATGCGCAAGGAAGGCATAGAGACCATCGCCGCCGATCAGCTTTCCAAGGACGAGATAGGCTGGCTGGAAGAGCATTTCCTGGAACAGATATTTCCGGTGCTGACGCCGCTTTCGATCGACCCTGCGCATCCGTTCCCGTTCATCCCCAATCTCGGCTTTTCGATCGCGCTGCAACTGCGCAACCTGAAGAACGGTGAGGGGATGTCGGCCCTGCTGCGCCTGCCGACGGCGCTGAAGCGCTTTATCCGGTTGCCCGACCGGAAATCGGAAATCCGCTTCATCCCGATCGAGGAGACGGTCGGTCTGTTCATCGGCAAGCTGTTTCCCGGCTACGAGGTGAAGGGCTCGGGCACGTTCCAGATCATCCGCGACAGCGACATCGAGGTCGAGGAGGAGTCCGAGGATCTGGTGCGCCTGTTCGAGACCGCACTCAAGCGGCGGCGCCGCGGTTCGGTGATACGCGTCGAATTCGATGGCCAGATGCCCGAGGAGCTCCGCGACTTCGTGGCGGGAGAGCTTGGCGTCTCCGGCAGCCGCGTCAGCGTGCTGACGGGTCCGCTGGCACTGAGCCAGATCTCCGAGATCGTTGCGGTAGCCCGCGACGACCTGAAGTTCACACCCTACAATCCTCGCTTCCCCGAACGCATCCGCGAGCACGGTGGCGACTGCTTCGCGGCGATCCGCGAGAAGGACATCGTCGTCCACCATCCATACGAATCCTTCGACGTGGTGCTGCAATTCCTGCGCCAGGCGGCCGCCGATCCAGAAGTGGTGGCGATCAAGCAGACGCTCTATCGCACCTCGAACGACAGCCCGGTGGTGCGCGCCCTGGTCGATGCCGCCGAAGCCGGCAAGTCGGTCACCGCGCTGGTCGAGTTGAAGGCTCGCTTCGACGAGGAAGCGAATATCCGCTGGGCGCGCGATCTCGAGCGCGCCGGCGTCCAGGTGGTGTTCGGCTTCCTGGAACTCAAGACCCACGCCAAGATGTCGCTGGTGGTTCGGCGCGAGGACGGCAGGCTGCGCAACTACGTGCATCTGGGCACCGGCAACTACCACCCCATAACTGCGCGCATCTATACGGACCTTTCCTTCTTCACCACGGATCCGGCGATCGCGCGTGACGTGGCGCAGATATTCAATTTCATCACCGGCTATGCCGAGCCGACGACGACGATGCGCCTGGCGCTTTCGCCCTATACGCTGCGTAGCCGCATCCTCGACCACATCAGCGCCGAGATCGCGCATGCCGAGGCGGGCCGCCCGGCCAAGATCTGGATGAAGATGAATTCGCTTGTCGACCCGATCGTGATCGACGCGCTCTACGACGCAAGTCGCGCCGGGGTCGAGATCGACCTCGTGGTGCGCGGCATTTGCTGCCTGCGTCCGCAGGTGCCTGGCCTGTCCGAAAACATTCGCGTCAAGTCGATCGTCGGGCGCTTTCTGGAGCACAGCCGCATCTACTGCTTCGGCAACGGTCATGGCCTGCCGTCCGACGGCGCGATCGTGTACATCAGTTCAGCCGACATGATGCCGCGCAACCTCGACCGCCGCGTCGAGACTCTCGTGCCAATCACGAACCCGACTGTGCACGAACAGATTCTGGGCCAGATCATGCTCGGAAACATAATGGACAACCAGCAAAGTTTTGAAGTATTGCCCGACGGCACCTCGCGGCGGATCGCCCTGGATGAGGGCGAGGAACCGTTCAACGCGCAGGAATATTTCATGACAAACCCTAGCCTTTCCGGACGGGGCGACGCGTTGAAATCGCATGCTCCCAGGCAGATCGCGCAGTTCAAGCGGCGCAAGAAGGCCAACGCGTCCCAGCCCGGATGATCGCGCTTTCACAGGGGCGGCTGCAGGACCGCAAGCCGCTCTCCATCATCGACATCGGTTCGAATTCGATTCGCCTCGTCGTCTACGAGGGCATTGCGCGGTCGCCTACAGTTCTCTTCAACGAGAAAATGCTTGCGGGCCTGGGTCGCGGCATCGTCTCGACCGGAAAACTCGATCCCGAGGCGGTGGCACGCTCGATGGAGGAATTCCGGCGGTTCCGTGCGCTTTCCGAGCAGGCTGGAGCCGAGCGACTCCATGTGATCGCGACCGCCGCCGCGCGCGAAGCCGAGAACGGCCCGGATTTCGTCCGCCGCGTCGAGACCGTGCTCGGCACGGAGATACGCATACTTTCCGGCCGGGAGGAAGCATACTATTCCGCGCTTGGCATCATATCCGGGTTTCATGCAGCCGATGGCATTACCGGCGATCTTGGCGGCGGCAGCCTTGAGTTGGTCGACGTCAAGCAAGGGGCGATAGGCGAAGGCATAACGCTGCCCCTGGGCAGCCTGCGCCTGCAGGACATGGCCCGGAATTCTTTCTCCACGGCGGCCCGGATCGTGCGCGAGCATATCGCGAGGGCCGGCTTGTTGGAGACCGGTGCGGGCAGGCCGTTCTACGCCGTCGGCGGCACCTGGCGAAACCTCGCCAGGCTGCACATGAACACGACCAACTACCCGCTGGCGGTGATGCATCATTACGAAATGGACATCGCCAATTCGGCGACCTTCCTGCAGAAGGTGGCGCGGGGCGATATCGAGAAGATCAAGGGTCTTGACGGCGTGTCGAAAGCGCGCCGCGCACTGCTGCCATATGGCGCGATCGTGCTGGAGGAGATCATCACGGCGATGCGGCCTTCGAAGATCGTGCTTTCCGCACTCGGCGTTCGTGAAGGTTTTCTCTATTCGCTGCTGAGCGAGGAGCAGCGGCGCGCCGATCCGCTGATTTCGGCCTCGGAGGAACTGGCATTGCTGCGCGCCCGTTCGCTGACGCATTCGCATGAGCTGGTCGAGTGGACGCGCAATGCGCTGGAAGTCTTCGGCATCGTCGAGACCGACGAGGAAAGGCGCTACCGCCACGCCGCCTGCATGCTCGCCGACATCGGCTGGCGCGCGCATCCGGAATATCGCGGCACGCAATCGCTCAACATCATCGCCCATGCATCCTTCATCGGCGTCGATCATCCGGGTCGCCTGTTCCTGGCGCTGGTCAACGCCTTCCGCAACGACGGCGTATTCAGCGACACCATTGCGCCGGAACTGAAAACGCTGGCGACGCCGCGCCATGTCGAGCGGGCGCGGCTGCTGGCGGCGATGATGCGGGTCGTCTACCTGCTGACGGCCTCGATGCCCGGCGTCATGCCGCGGGTGAAGTGGGAGAGGCGGGATGGCGGCGTGCTCGCGCTGGTGATCCCGTCGGAACTTGCCGGCCTCTATGGCGAGCGGCCGCTCGGCCGCATGGCGCAGCTCGGAAAGATATCCGGACGCAAGCTGGAAATGGTGGTTGGCTGACAGAGGCGCCAGATTGACCACCATGAAATAATCTCCCGGGAGCCCGTGCCACGATCATGTGGCGATCATAGGGGCTGACGGCGGAGCGTGGATGGATCTCAGGAATGGAAAAAGCCCGGATCGCTCCGGGCCTTCTCCGATATGTTGCGGTCAGTTGCGCCGCGCGTCGACCGAGAGCGCGCCGGCGCCGGCTGCGGCAAGGACGAGAAAGCCGCCGGTGACCGACAGGTTCTTCATGAAGAAGAGCTGCTGCGTGGCGTCGGAAAGATCGAGGTGGGCGATCAGCGTCGCGCCGACCGTGAAAAGCGCGAGCACGATTGCCGCGATGCGCGTCTGGTAGCCGACGAGGATGGCGATGCCACCGACCAGTTCGACCAGGCCGACGACCACGGCCGTTACGGTCGGGACCGGGAGGCCGATGGCGCCGAACCAGCCGGCGGTGGCCGAGATCGCGGTCAACTTGCCGAAGCCGGCGACGATGAACATGATGGACAGGAAGATGCGGCCGACAAGGATGGCGGCCGACGTGCTGCCGCTGGTCTGATCGGTGGCGGTGATGGAAGCAGTGGACATCTCAGTTCTCCGTTGAGTGAGGAATTGATGTCCGCTGATCTACGCCGGATGCATCGTTCACATAAGGTGCATATCTTTGAATACAGCGTTCACAAAAGAAGAACGAGAAGCCGTCAACCTGGATGCGTCATGTCCTCCGGGCGCACCAGCCGGTCGTAGTCCTCGGCCGTTACGAGGCCGGTCTTCAGCGCTTCCTCGCGAAGCGTGGTGCCTTGTCTGTGCGCGGTCTTGGCGATCTTGGCGGCGTTGTCGTAGCCGATGGTCGGCGCCAGCGCCGTGACCAGCATCAGCGAGCGCTCAAGCGCGGCCTTGATGTTGTCTTCCCGGGCTTCGATGCCGACCACGCAGTTGTCGGTGAAGGAGACGGCCGCATCGGCCATGAGTTGGACCGACTGGAGGAAATTGTAGGCCATCAGCGGATTGTAGACATTGAGCTCGAAATGGCCCTGGCTGCCGGCGAAGGAGATCGATGAATTGTTGCCGAACACCTGTATGCAGACCTGGGTCAGCGCCTCGCACTGGGTCGGGTTGACCTTGCCCGGCATGATCGAGGAGCCGGGCTCGTTCTCCGGCAGCGCCAGTTCCCCGAGGCCCGAGCGCGGACCCGAGCCGAGCAGGCGGATGTCGTTGGCGATCTTGAAGAGCGAGGCGGCGACGGAGGCGATGGCGCCGTGCGAAAAGACCATCGCGTCGTGGGCTGCGAGCGCCTCGAACTTGTTGGGCGCCGAGGTGAATGGCAGGTGGGTGATCGCCGCGATCCTTTCGGCGACCTTCTCGGCGAAGCCGACCGGCGCGTTGAGGCCGGTGCCGACGGCGGTGCCGCCCTGCGCAAGCTGCATCAGGCCGGGAAGCGACATCTCGATGCGGGCGATGCCGTTCTCGATC
>JALYWP010000163.1 GCA_030852655.1 Pseudomonadota bacterium
CCGAGGTCGAATTTTTCGCGGATATCGGTTTCCGGCATAGCTGCGGTAACGTCCGGATCGGCTAAGAGTTCTTCAAGGAAATCAGCACCTTCGTCCCATACCTTCATGGCGTTTCTCTGCACCAGACGGTAGGCGTCTTCGCGGCTGACGCCGGCCTGCGTCAGGGCCAGCAACACCCGCTGCGAATGAACGAGCCCGCGAAACTTGTTCAAATTCTTCAGCATATTGTCTGGATAGACGACGAGTTTGTCGATGACGCCCGTCAACCGCGCCAGTGCAAAATCGAGCGTCACCGTGGCGTCGGGTGCGATCATGCGCTCGACCGAGGAATGCGAAATGTCGCGCTCATGCCAGAGCGCCACGTTCTCCATGGCTGGCATGGCGTAGGAACGCACCATGCGGGCAAGCCCTGTCAGGTTTTCGGTCAGCACCGGGTTGCGCTTGTGCGGCATGGCCGACGAGCCCTTCTGGCCCGGCGAGAAATATTCCTCGACCTCCAGTACTTCCGTGCGCTGCAGATGTCGTATCTCGGTCGCAAGCCGCTCGACCGACGAGGCGATCACGCCGAGCGTCGCAAAAAACATGGCATGCCGGTCGCGCGGGATGACCTGCGTCGACACGGGTTCGGGCTTCAGGCCGAGCTTTGCGGCGACGTGCTCTTCGACATAGGGGGCGATGTTGGCGAATGTGCCGACGGCGCCGGAAATGGCGCAAGTGGCAATATCTTCCCGGGCGCGCTTCAGTCGCTCGCGGGCGCGGGAGAATTCGGCGTAGGCAAGCGCCAGCTTGACGCCAAAAGTCGTTGGTTCGGCATGGATGCCATGGCTGCGGCCGATGGTGATTGTATCCTTGTGCTCGAAGGCGCGCTTCTTCAGCGCCGCCAGAAGCGCGTCGAGATCGGCCAGCAGCAGATCACTGGCGCGCGAGAGCTGGACGGCCAGACATGTGTCGAGCACGTCCGATGAGGTCATGCCCTGGTGTATGAAGCGCGCGTCCGGGCCGACAAATTCGGCCAGATGGGTCAGGAAGGCGATGACGTCATGCTTGGTGACTCGCTCGATCTCGTCGATGCGATCCACGTCGAGCTTTGCCGCGCCGCCTTTCTCCCAGATGATCTTGGCCGCTTCCTTTGGAATCACGCCAAGTTCTGCGAGCGCGTCGCAGGCGTGCGCCTCGATCTCGAACCAGATGCGAAAGCGGACCTCCGGCGACCAGATGGCAACCATTTCCGGGCGCGAATAGCGGGGGATCATCTTGGAACGGTTCCCTAAGCTTTAATGTCGCCGCTCCCTAACAGAGGTCTGACGAATGCTCAACGCGCTCTGCGGGCAAACCAGAAGGAGGCAACGAGCAGGGCGGCAAAGCCGACAGGAAAGAACAACCGCAGCCCAAGCACGGCGAACTGATATAGGGCGGCCGCGAACGTATGGGCGAACTGGAGGAACCAGATTCGCGTGAAGGCGTCGGCGTGCCATTCGGCGTAATAGTCCCGGTACTGAAGCGCAAAGAGTCCGGCGGTCACGGTTGCCGTCGCGAAGGCGAGCGACAGGAATGCCACGGCAAACGCCGTTTCACGCCGCTTCCGGTATGACAGAAAGCGCGCCAGGATGAGGCCGAGCGGGAAGGCGGCCGCGCCACCCAACGCGAAGAGCGCGATCACGGTTCTTATCTTCTGCGGCGTCTCCCAGCTTTCCAGCACCAGCATCAGGAGCGCGCTGGCGCCCATCGCGATACCCCAGAGCACCGCGCCGCCTAGCGTGGGTAGTATTGGCGGCCGCACGCCTGCAAGCGCGCCTGACAACCAGGACGGACGCTTGGCCGGGGAAATTGTCATGATGCCCGTTGCGCGACGAATGCGCCGGGCAGGACGCCGATATGCATCTGTCATCTCTCGATTGCACGGCCGGCTATTGTCGTTGCTGAATCCTAACGTTGCGTTCCAGGCTCAGCCGAACCGGGACGACCAGGTCGGAAAGAGATCGTTATCCAAAGATGTCGCGGCATAGACGCCGCGTGCGATGGCGCGCGCCATCGTGGCTCCGGCGACTGCGTAGAGGTTGATGGCGTCGTCACCCGAAAGTTCCCTGCCGCTGGCGCCCGTGGCGAGCGCGAAAACGAGATCGCCGTCGGCAGGCGTGTGTGTCGGCCAGATCGCGCGCGCAAACCCGTCATGGGCAGCGATTGCCAGGCGTTTGGCTGCCGCCGGGGTCAGCACCGCGTCGGTCGCGACGACGGCAATGGTCGTATTCGCGCCGGCCGCCTCGAAACGGAGCTTCAGCGCTATCTTGCGGGCGTCGGCAGGGAAAGGAGAGGGATAACCCTGGCCACCGAACTCGTCACTGATCTCGAATGGCGCGGCCCAAAAGTGCTTGCCGCGGCCGACAGTTACCGAACCGACCGAGTTCACCGCCACCAGCGCCCCGATAAGGATACCGCTGTCGAGCAAGGTCGAGGCCGAGCCGAGCCCGCCTTTCAGTCCGCAAGTCAGTGCGCCGGTTCCCGCGCCCGCGGTTCCGATCGCAAAATCTCGCGAAGCGTTCCCAGCGGCCTCGTATCCCAGTTCGCGGTAGGGCGGATAGCGCCCCCATACCTTGTCGCCGCCATTGGCCAGATCGAAGAGGATCGCCGCCGGTACGATCGGGACGCGGTTATCCCCAACCTGAAAACCGATGCCGGCCTCGCGCAAGGCCGCCTGCACGCCCGACGCGGCGTCGAGCCCAAAGGCCGAGCCGCCCGACAGCACGATTGCGTTCACAGTGTCGACGGAATTATGCGGCTCGAGCAGATCCGTCTCGCGGGTGCCCGGCGCGCCGCCCAGCACCTGGACGCCGGCGACCGCCGGTCTATCGCAGCGGACAACGGTGACGCCGGATTTCAGGCGGTCGTCAGAGGCGTTGCCCACGCGCAGGCCGGCAACGTCGGTGATCAGATTGCACGGCCCGGTACGAAACATCAGGGGACGGCCAACTCGGTGAATCTCGTGCCGCCGAAGCGAAACAGGCGGTAGGGATTTTCGGACAGATCGCCTTTTTCGTCGAAGCTGATCGGGCCGATCGCGGTAGCGAAGTCCCGCCCCGAAAAGGCATCCGTGATCGATCCCTCCGCGGTCGACGCTGCGAGCGCCGCATGCGCCACCTCGACGGCGGCATAGGCGGGCAGGACATACCCCCGCGCCATGATGCGCCTTTCGGCAAATGCAGCGGCCACGGCGGGAACCGCAACTTCAGGCCAGTCGGGGAGGGCGACCATCAGCGTTCCGGCGGCGAGAGGTATTTCGCCGGTCGAGCGCAGCGTTTCACCAGCCGCGATAACGAGATTCGCCTGCAATTCAGCCGCATCCCGGCCGATTACCGCAATGTCGTCGCGGTCACCACCGGCAAAGACGTGCGTCGCACCGGCCCGCTGAAGCCGCCCGACAAGGCCGATCTGATTGTCGAGCTGCGGTCGGAATGTATCGACGAAGACCGGCGACAGACCGGCTTTCTCGGTGGCGAGGCGCACACTTTCCGACAATTCACGACCGTAGATCGTGCCGTCGTCGACGATTGCGAAGAGCTCATTCTCCCACAGCCGTGCCAGCAGCCGACCCGCCGCTTCGCGTTCGGCGTCGGCACGCGGACCGAGCCGATAAACGGGCCAGCCCGTGCGGTTCCGGCGGTCGGTCAGGCTGTCGGCGCGCACGCCGATGGTGATCGTCGGGATGTTCGCTTCCTTCAGGATCGGCAGCGCCGCCTCGATCGCTTCGCTGCACAGGAAGCCGACGACGATCCGGACCTCCGCCGCCACAAGCTCGCGAGCGGCCCTGGCGCCCCCATCTGCCGTGCAGCCATCATCGACGACGGTGAGCCTGACCGCCGGATCGGCGAGCCGTTCGGCCGCCATGCTTGCGCCCGTCCGCATCTGCTCGCCGAGTATGGCGGACGGACCGGTAAGCGGCGCCGCAAGCCCGATCGACACCTGTGCGCCGGCCGGGCCGGCAAGCACCAGGGCTGCGAAGGCGCAGAGCGTTCGTATCGGAAGTCGCATGACGCGGCGCTGATTCTCCCTTTGCCGGCAGAATGGGGCTCGCCGGCAACACCCGGCAAGACGTAAAGGCTGGCCTGGTCAAGCGCAACAAACGAATTCGACGTCGACTGGCAGCCGCATTGCTTGTGGGGCATGCCATCGGGCCATATATAACGAAGAGAACATTGTCGCGGGAACTCACGAGTGCTGAAGAAGAACGAAATCGGGCCGCAGACCTATCGCGATGCGATGGCGCGGTTTGCGGGCGCAGTCCATGTCGCAACCACCGACGGGCCGGCAGGCAAACGCGGCGCGACAGTGATCGCCGCGTGCTCCGTGTCCGACACGCCGCCTACGGTGCTCGTTTGCCTCAACCGCGAGAATCCGAAGAACGACGCCTTCATCCGGAACGGCAACTTCGCGCTGAACACGCTGGGGAACGACCAGCAGGCGCTTGCCGAGGCTTTTTCAGGCCAGACCGGCCTACCGGGCGAGGAGCGCTTCTTGCTGGCCGAATGGGATCGTATTTCCAGCGGAGCCCCGTGCCTGATCGGCGGCCTCGCCGTATTCGATTGCCAGATCATCGACACCAAGGACCATGCCACGCATCGTATCCTGTTCGGCAAGGTGACGGGCATCCGCATCGGCGATGCGCTTGGCCCGCTGATGTATTTCCATCGCGGCTACCGAGTTTTCTGAAGCCGCAGAGGTCAAAATCGAATGACCGAATTTCGCCCGCGCGCGGCGCCCCAGACGATCGACGAGACGCTCGATCTGTTGACAGGCGCCGACTATATCGCGGATCGCTCGCTGGCGACCGTGCTGTTCCTGTCGCTGCGCATGAAGCGGCCGCTGTTCCTCGAGGGCGAGGCGGGCGTCGGCAAGACCGAGATCGCCAAGGTGCTGGCGCAGTCGCTCGGCCGCCGGCTGATCAGGCTGCAATGCTACGAAGGCCTCGACGTCTCCTCCGCCGTCTATGAATGGAACTATGCGGCGCAGATGATCGAGATACGCATGGAGGAGGCGGCCGGCACCGTCGACCGCAAGGACATGGAGAAGAACGTCTTCTCCGAGCGCTACCTGATCCGTCGCCCCGTGCTCGAGGCGCTGACCGGCAAGCCCGGCGCAGCGCCGGTGTTCCTCATAGACGAACTCGACCGCACAGACGAAGCCTTCGAGGCCTTCCTGCTGGAGATACTTTCCGACTTCCAGGTGACCGTGCCGGAGCTTGGCACGATCAAGGCGGAGGAGCCGCCGATCGTCATCATCACCACCAACCGGACCCGGGAAATTCACGACGCGCTGAAGCGGCGCTGCCTCTACCACTGGGTCGACTACCCGGATGCCATGCGCGAACTGGAGATCGTCCGGCGCAAAGTGCCGGACGCCAACAGGCGCCTGTCGGCGGAAGTCGTCGGTTTCATCCAGAAGCTCAGGAAGATCGAGCTGTTCAAGGCGCCGGGCGTCGCCGAGACCATCGACTGGGCGGGCGCGCTGACCGAGCTCGACAAGGTGGCGCTCGATCCCGAGACGGTATCCGACACAATCGGCGTTCTTTTGAAATACCAGGACGACATCGCGCGGATCGAACAGGGCGAAGGTCGGCGGATACTCAAGGAGGTCCAGGCCGAGCTTTCCGCAGCGGCGGAATAGCTGCCATGGCTACGTCCGGCAGCACCAATGCGGACGGCCGTCTGGCCGACAACATCGTCTATTTCGCGCGTACGCTTCGCAAGGCCGGCATGCGTGTCGGGCCGGCTTCCGTGAAGGATGCGATCAAAGCGGTGCTTGCCGCCGGCATGGGATCGCGCGACGATTTCTACTGGACGCTGCATGCCGTGCTGGTGTCGCGACACGAAGATCACGCGACCTTCGACGAGGCGTTTCGCCTGTTCTGGCGATCGCGCGAGTTGATCGAGAAGATGCTCGCCATGTTCTCGCCGCTGGCGCCGGACCAAAGGGAGCGGCAGAAGCCGCGCGCGGCTGAAAGCCGTGTCGCGGATGCGCTGTTCGAGGGCCATCGCACGAACCAGCCGGTGCAGGAAATCCCCGAGATGGAAATGGATGCGCGCTTCACCGTATCCGGAAGCGAGCTTCTGCGCGGCAAGGACTTTGCGCAGATGACGGCCGCCGAACTCGCCGATGCGAAACGGGCGATATCCGGACTCAGGCTTCCCTTCGACACGGTGCGCACACGCCGTTTCAAGGCCGACCTCGGCGGCCGCCGCATCGATCCACGCGCCATGATGCGGCTTGCCTCGCGCACCGGTGGGCAACTGATACTGCCGAAATTCCGCTCGCCGCGCGAAGTTCATCCGCCGCTTGTCGTGCTTGCCGACATTTCCGGCTCGATGAGCCAGTACACGCGCATCTTCCTGCATTTCCTGCATGCGCTGACCGAAAACAGGCGGCGCGTTCACACCTTCGTCTTCGGCACGCGTCTCACCAACCTGACGCGCCAGATGCGTCACCGCGACCCTGACGAGGCGCTCGCCGAAAGTTCCGCGGCGGTCAAGGACTGGTCGGGCGGCACCCGGATCGGCGATACGCTGGCAGAGTTCAACCGCCTTTGGTCCCGCCGCGTGCTGGGGCAGGGGGCGGTCGTTCTGCTTATCACGGATGGGCTCGAGCGCGACGACACCACCGGCCTGTCGCGAGAGATGGAGCGGCTGCAAAAATCCTGCCGGCGGCTGATCTGGCTCAACCCCTTGCTGCGTTTCGACGGTTTCGAGGCGCGCGCAAGCGGCGTCAAGGCCATGCTGCCCTTTGTCGACGAGTTTCGCGCCGCTCACAATCTCGACGCGCTAGCCGATCTTTGCACCTCGCTGGACCGGTCGGTTTCGCGCAATGTCGATCCGCGCTTGTGGCTTCCGGCGCGGGCCGCTTAAGATCGTGATGGAGGAACCCTCATGGAAAACGCAGCTCACCTCGATGCCGACCGCGATCCGCTAATCATCGCCGAAGGCTGGCAGGACGAAGGCCGTGACGTGGCGATCGCGACCGTGGTCGAGACCTGGGGCTCGGCGCCGAGTCCGGTCGGCAGCCATCTGGTGATCGACGCCGCAGGCAACTTCCATGGTTCCGTTTCGGGAGGCTGCGTGGAAGGCGCGGTCGTCACCGAGGCGATCGACGTGATCGATACCGGCAAGGCGAAGATGCTGGAGTTCGGCGTCGCCGACGAGACCGCATGGCAGGTCGGCCTTTCATGCGGCGGCCGCATCAAGGTTTTCGTCGAAAGACTCAGTTGAGGCCAGGCCAAGTCATGGATATCTCAGCCCTCAAAGCACTGAACGACGAGCGTCGCGCCCGCCGGGCCGCAGTGCTGGTTACTGACCTCGATGGCGGCGGCGCTAGACTCGTGCGGGAAGGCGAGGTGGTCGACGGCGAGCTTGGCGCCGCATTGGAGAAGGCGTTCCGCTCAGGAAAATCCGGCGCGGTCGAAGCAGACGGCAGGAGACTCTTCCTGAACGCGCATCTGCCACAGCCGCGGCTGGTGATCATTGGTGCGGTTCACATCAGCCAGGCGCTGGCGCCGATGGCGAAGATTGCGGGCTATCCGCTGGAGATCATCGATCCGCGCACCGCCTTCGCCAGCCCCGAACGTTTTCCTGACGTGGATCTCTATCCTGAATGGCCGGAGACAGTCCTCGAGAAGAAGCCGCTCGATGCTTACAGTGGGCTGGCGGCGTTGACCCATGATCCCAAGATAGACGATTTCGCGCTGAAGGCGGCCCTCGATGCCGGCTGCTTTTATGTCGGCGCCCTGGGCAGCAGGAAGACGCATGCAAAGCGGGTGGAGCGATTGCTGGCGCTCGGCGCGAAGCCGGAGGACATCGAGGGGATCGCAGCACCCATCGGTCTCGACATAGGCGCAGCAAGCCCGGCCGAAATCGCCGTCGCCGTGCTAGCTCAGTTGGTGCGGAGTTTCCGCGCGCGTGGCATGGCCGGCGAACGTCGGCCGAAAGGCGAAGCGGCATGAAGTTCGGACCGGTTCGGATCGAGGAGGCCGAGGGCGCGATGCTCGCCCATGCAATGACGGCCGGCGACCGGCGCATTCGAAAGGCGCATCGCCTCACCACCGACGACATAGTGTTCTTGAAGTCCGTGGGCGTTCGCGAAGTGGTGGCGGCGGTCCTGTCGGATGACGATCTCGACGAGGACGCCGCTGCGGCGAGGATTGCTGGCGCCATGCGTTTCCACGGCGTCGAGGCGAAGCCTGCCGCTACGGGCCGCGTCAACCTGCATTCCTTGGAAGCCGGTGTCTTCACCGTCGACGGCACCTTGGTCGATCGGTTGAACGCGATCGACCCGGCGATCACTCTTGCAACTGTCACCGAATTCAAGCCCGTCGAAAAGGGTGACATGGTCGCGACGGTGAAGATCATTCCCTTCGCCGTCGATCGCGCCTTGGTCGACAAGGCAGCCTCTTTTCTAGCGGCAACGGAGATTTTCGCGGTCCACCCGTATAAGCCGGTGACGGTCGGTGTCGTCCAGACCGTGCTTCCGAGCGTAAAGGAGAGCGTCCTTGCGAAAACCAGGCGGGTGATGGCGAACCGCCTGGCGCGGTCGGGCAGCACGATGGGCGACGAACTGCGCACGCCTCACGACGCTGCGCCGGTGGCTGAAGCGATCAGGGCGCTGGAACCTGGGCACGACATGGTCGTCGTCTTCGGCGCGTCGGCGCTCTGCGACTTCGACGACGTCATACCGGCTGCCATCAGGCAGGCCGGTGGCGAGGTGCTGCGCGCCGGCATGCCGGTCGATCCGGGCAATCTGCTGGTTCTGGGAAGGCTCGGCGAAAAGATCGTTGTCGGTGCGCCCGGTTGCGCACGCAGCCCCAAGGAAAACGGCTTCGACCGGGTGCTCGATCGCCTCATCGCCGGAATCGACGTGACCGCGGGCGACATTGCCCGCATGGGCGTCGGCGGCCTGCTCATGGAAATCCCGACCCGCCCGCAACCGCGCGAGCTTCCATCGCCTGCCGCTGAGACGAAAGTCCATGCCGTCGTCCTTGCGGCAGGCCGTTCGAGCCGGATGGGCGGGTCAAACAAGCTGATGGCTCATTTTTCGGGGCAACCGCTGATCCGCCAGACGGTCGAGCGCGCGCTGGCGTCGAAGGCTTCTGGCGCGGTGGCGGTCACGGGACACCAGGCCGCGTGCATCCGCGAAGCACTGGAAGGGCTGGATATCGTCGTAGCGCAAAATCCTGATTTCGCCTCGGGTCTTTCAAGCTCCATCAGGGCCGGCATCGCAGCCATTCCGGCCGACGCGACCGGGGCGCTGATCCTGCTCGGGGACATGCCGGCCGTTTCTTCTACCGACCTCGACCGCCTTATCGAGGCATTTCGCAAGGCCGGTGGTCTGTCCATCGTGCGCGCCACCCATAACGGCAAGCGCGGCAATCCCGTCATCCTGCCGCGCGCCCTCTTCGGGGCGGTGGCGCAGCTCGAGGGCGACACCGGCGCGCGCCATCTGATCGAGGCAGGGTTGATGCCGGTCGTGGATGTCGAGATCGGCAAGGCGGCCTCGATCGACGTCGATACGAGGGATGCTCTTGAAAGCGCCGGCGGCGTGCTTCAGGACTAACGGATGCGTCTTCGTCTCCCGCTGCTCGTCGCCCTGCTTTTCGTGCTGCCGCTGCCCTCGCAGGCCGGCGCACAGGCGCTCAAGCCCTTCAAGGATGAGTTATTCGCCTACCCGGCGATACTCTCGTCGGAAGCCGGCGGCGCATATCTGGTCGTCGACTATAGCGAGGCGCGCGACATCGACAGGCGAGACCAGGTGCCGGAGCGACGCGTGCGGGGAAAATACGTCTCCACCGGCGTCCGCAAGGTGCAGAAGGATCTCGCGCTGAAGACCGGCGCCGGGACGATCCGCCATTTTGCCGTTGGTAGGACGGAAGGCGCGCGGTCCATCACCCTCTACCTGCACGGGCAGGGCGGCAGTCGCAAACAGGGTGTCGACGACTTTACCTTCGGCGGCAACTTCAACCGTATCAAGAATCTGATGGCGTCCAATGAAGGTCTTTATCTTTCGCCCGACTTCTCCGATTTCGGAGACAGGGGAACTGCCGAGGTCGCCGCGTTGATCAGTCACTATGCGGAAAAATCGCCCGGCGCGAAAATCTTCGTCGCCTGTGGTTCGATGGGCGGAATACTCTGCTGGAAGCTTGCTTCCGACCGCTCGGTGGCGGCACGGCTTTCAGGCCTGCTCCTGCTGGGTTCCCTCTGGGACGAGGGCTTCCTGTCCAGCGCCGCGTTCAAGGGCAAGGTGCCGGTGTTCTTCGGTCAGGGCAGCCGCGACACAGTGTTTCCCGTGGCGAAGCAGGAAGCGTTCTATCGCTCAATCCTGGCACGCTCGCCCGGCTATCCGGCCCGCTTCGTGCGCTTCGAGACCGGCACGCACGGCACCCCGATCCGAATGACCGACTGGCGCGACACGCTCAACTGGATGTTGTCAGCCTCGCCCTGATCTATTTACTTGCGGATGATCTTTGCCGAAAACCGGCGCACTTTTCGGGATCATGCTTCAGGGCGCCGTGTGGAAGTCGAGCACGGGTTCCGGGTTGACCTCGCCGTCATAGGACGCGTCGACATCGTATTTCACCAGCGTGAATTCTCCGTTGCGGAAGATCCACGTACCCGTCGTTCCCGCATCGCCGATACCCCGCCATTTGTTATACGAGATGATAGAATGCTCCGCCTCGTCGTATGAAGAATTCACCAGAACATCCTCGGCCAGATAACCGATGATCGAGACGTCTTCGACCTTGCCCTCGAAGTCGTCGTTCTCATACCGTATGTCGAGTTCGGGCAGGGCGAATTGCAAAGCGCGCAAGCCGTTGGCCTCGTCATACAGATAGTAGACATGGGTCTCGTTGTAGGCGCCGGCGCCGCAATAGAAGCGGAACAGCCGGGCTTGCCTTTCCGGCTGGTCGTCCATGTCCGACGCGTTGCGGAACGTAATCCCGTATTCTGAAACCTCAGGCTGATCGCTGCCCGGCGAATGCGGATCGCAAGCCGGATGCGAAACTAGGAAAGCGGTCTTGGCCTGGGCCAGGATCGTGTCGGTCGCTTCGGCTGCAGGTGCATCAGGACAGCTTTCGGGCACAGCCTCTTCATAGGCAAGGTCGGAGGCCTTCAGGCTGCCCTTCTCGATATGCAACGGGCGGAACGGCGGTTCCTGAATTGCCGGATTGGCAAGCCGTGCGACGTAGCAGCCGGCGAAGACCTGCTCGTTGCCGTCCGTGCTGGAGGATCGGATCGCGACCGGCACGTGGTAGTAGACGCTGCCCGCCGCCCCCTCCGAGGCGACCTCACCAGTGATGAGCTCCACCTGCGCCGTACTCTCATAGCCCTTCGCGAAGGCCTCGACGTCCTCGGCGGGTTTCTGGTCGCCGAAATAGTCCCAGGCGCGTGCATATTCCTTGCGATTCACCGCGTTGTAGAGCGACTTGACGATGGTGGCCGCACTCGATCGGTCATCGAGGTAGGGCATGTCTTGCGTGAGGGCCTTGGTGCCGGAAAGACATGACAGAAAAGCCGCCGCTGGCAGTACGAGATGAAAGGGCCGCATCTCCGAATCTCCCTGATCTGGGTGAGCATAACATCGATTGCGGCGTGCGGGTGGCGCTCGCGGCGCGCAGACCTGCACACCTGAAAACAGCGCGGACAAAGCTAAACTGTTTACGCTCTCGCCGACTGATTCTTAACGCAAGGCGGCTACAGCTTGGGTTCCAGACCCGATGTTCTTGCGTAGAGGGAGGTTGCCACGGGCACGAATCGCGACTTCGCCTCGCTGCTCGACGACCTGTTCGTGGCGGCGGAAAAGCCGGCGGAGGCCGCGCCACGGCCGGCCATTCCCTTCGACTATCTGGCCGTTGCCGATGAGTTGCATTCAGGCCGCATCAAGGTATCGGGCGAGGCCGCCGTCGAGCGATATCGCGAGGCCGGGGAAGCGCTCGAGACAGCATCCTCGATGCTTCTCGACGAGGCCGGCGCAGAAGAGCCGGCAGAGCCCGAAATCATCGAGATGCCCTCGATCGAACCCGACGTCATCGCGGCGGAACTCGGCCTTGCTGATGCGGCGCCGGCCGATTTTGGCAGGCTGCGCCGCGTATTCGCGTTGAAGAACCATCCCGACCGTGTTGCGCCGGATTTGAGGCAACGCGCGCTGCAGCGCATGCAGGTCGCGAACGGGCTGATCGACGAGGCCAAGCGCAGAGCCGTCGCCAGGACGAAACGCTGAGCCGTCGGCATTCCTTACTCCCAACGCTGTGCTTGGCGCGGCCGGTCAAACACTTTATCCCTTAGTGGCGGCCGGCGCCGTTCGGGGAGGCAGCATGCTGAGGGTGACCAAAGTTCAGATCGACGACATCTACGTACCGACGGCGCGCAGGAAGACGCTACATCCCGAGACGGTCAGGACGCTCGCCGAGGATATTGTCGAGAACGGCCTGAAGACGCCGATCCAGGTCCGCCACGATGGCAAGCGTCATATCCTGGTTGAAGGGCTGCACCGGCTCGAAGCCATGAAATGGCTGGGCGAGACCGATATCAACGCCTATCTGGTGCAGGCCCGTAAACACTGAACCGCCGAAGCAGTTCAGCGCTATCTCAGCCATCGTTCCACGCGATCCATCGCCTGAACCATGTCGTCATGACTGCCGGCATAGGAGAAGCGCATGTAGCGATGGCCGGCGAGCGGATCGAAGTCCCGCCCAGGTGTCGCCGCCACATGCGCCTCGGCCAGCATGCGCCGTGCGAACGCCATGCTGTCGTTGGTCAGTTTGGAGACATCGCAGAACGCGTAGAACGCGCCGTCCATCGGCGCGGCGAGGGCAAAGCCGAGTTCTGGCAGGCGGCGCATCAGCAACTCGCGGTTCCAGGCATAGCGCGCCTTGACGGCATCCAGTTCCTCCGTCGCGCGGAACGCGTCAATGGCGGCGACCTGGGATATTTCCGGCGCCGAGATGTAGAGACTCTGCGCGATCCGCTCGACCGGCCTGACGAGCCTTTCGGGCAGCACCATCCAGCCGATCCGCCAGCCAGTCATGCAGTAATATTTGGAGAATGAGTTGATGACCGTAACATCCGGCCCGAGGCTCAATGCTGTCACGTCCGGGGCCGAATAGGCGAGGCGGTGATATATCTCGTCCGAGATCACGGCGATGCCCAGTTCCTGCGCGGTCTCCACCAGTTCCTTCAAGTCTCCGGGCGGGATCACCGCCCCGGTCGGGTTTGCCGGGCTGGCGAAAAGCACGCCATTAAGCGGTCGCTCGGCGTGGGCATCGCGCAGATGTGCGGCATGCAGGAAGGCGTCGCCGGCAAGTTCGATCTCGACGACTTCCAGCCCCAGTGCGCCCATAATATTGCGATAGGCCGGATAGCCGGGTGCTGCGATGGCGACGCGGTTGCCCGGATCGAACATCGCCAAGAAGGCGAGGTTGAAAGCAGCCGAAGAGCCCGTGGTCACGGCGATGCGGCTCGGAGGAGCATCCACGCCGTAATGCTCGGCATAGTGTGCGGAAATCGCTTGCCGCAGCGCCGTCAGGCCGAGCGCATCCGTATAGCCTATGCGGCCGTCGAACAGTGCCCTGGCCGCGGCATCGCGTACACGTTGTGGCGCCGGATCGGATGGTTGCCCCACCGCCATGGACACGACCGGCTCGCCGAGCGCCTTCAGCCGGTTGGCTTCGGCAAGAATGTCCATGGCGTGAAAGGGCTCGACATCGCCGCGTTTCGAGATCGCTACCGCCATTGTATTCCATGTCCCGTGACTGAGTGCGCCGCACAAATGCCCGATTGGTATGGGGATCACAAGTTCATGATGTTTCCGACCCAGCCTTTCCATCGCCGCTTTGCTCGTTTACCTGTGCTCCCTACCATGGCGCTCACGTTTCGCTCGACGACCGGTTTTGCCCGCACCACGGCCACTTTGCTGCTTGCGATGCTCGTCGCGGTGGCAGGTGTCGTTGCGGCTCATGCGCAGAATGTGCCGGTCGTGCGCGACGCCGAGATCGAGGCGCTGGTGCGCGACTATGCGCGGCCGATCTTCAAGGCGGCGGGATTGTCGAAGTCGGGCATCGATATCATTCTGGTCAACGACCGGCGCTTCAACGCCTTCGTCGCCGGCCACCGCATGTTCATCAACACGGGTGCGCTGCTGCAGGCCGAGACGCCAAACGAAATTATCGGCGTGATCGCGCACGAGGCGGGCCACATCGCCGGAGGTCATCAGCACCGGCTGCGCGAGCAGCTTGCCCGTGCTCAGACCATGGCAGTCATCTCCTCCCTGCTCGGCGTTGGCGCCATGGTTGCCGGCGCAGCCACGGATGCAAATGGCCTTGCAACGGCCGGCGCCGGTCTCATGGCTGGCGGCAGCGAGGCGGCGCGACGCGGGCTGCTCGGCTATCAGCGCTCGGAGGAAGCGACCGCCGACCAGGCGGCGATCAAGTATCTCGAGGCGACTGGCCAGTCGGGCAGGGGAATGCTCGCTACTTTCGAGCGGTTCCAGAGCGCGCTTTCGCTTTCAGGCGCAAGGATCGACCCCTATCAGCAAAGCCACCCGATGCCGCGCGACCGCATCGCCAATCTCGAGACGCTGGTGAAGGCGAGCCCGCACTACGGGAACAAGGATTCGGAGGCGCTGCAGCAGCGTCATGACATGATGCGGGCCAAGATCGCGGTTTACACGCAGGGCCAGGCTGGGGCGTCCCGACTGTTCCGCAAGATGCCGGGCAGCATTGCTGCTCAATATGGCGAGGCGCAGGTGGCGCTTCTCTTCGGCAACCCGAAGACCGCTTTGAAGAAGGCCGACGCGCTGATCAAGCTCCAGCCGAAGAACCCTTATTTTCAGGAATTGCGCGGCGATATCCTCCTTCGCGCCAACCAGCCGGGGAAGGCCGCCGAGGCCTATGCCCGCGCCGTCCAGTTGGATCCCGTGAAATCGGGCATACTGCCGATCTCCTATGGCCAGGCGCTGATTGCCACCGGCAAGCCCGATTCCATCAAGAAGGCTGTGGCCGTCATCAAGGAGGGCCTGTCGCGCGACAAGGAAAACTTCAACGGATACGCTTATCTGGCGCAGGCCTATGGCCAATTGGGTGAAGTCCCAGAGGCCGAACTGGCTACAGCCGAACGCTATTATTACGGCGGCAACTACCAGCAGGCGAAGATTTTCGCGATGCGTGCTCAGCAGAAGTTCAAGCGCGGCGCCCCCGGCTGGGTGAGGGCGCAGGACATCATCAACTACAAGACACCTAAAAAGAAGAAATGAACCTTTTGGGCGCAGGACGCGACGAAGCCGCGAACGCCATCGCATAAGGACGAGCGACGATGAACAAGGCGGTTTGGTTGGGCGCGGCCGGGTTGGCCGTGGCTGTTGGAATGCTGGCTGTCGGCTACCTTGCCGGCCGGCCTGAAGCCGCGATTGAAAACGACGCACCGCAGATGGTCGCGGTAGCCTCGGCGGAAAGCACGGTGAACCGAAGCGAGATCGAGAATATCGTACGCGACTATGTGTTGAAGAACCCGGAACTGCTGATCGACATGCAGCAGGCGCTCGAGACCAAGCAGCGCGAACAGCAGCGTGTCGCCAATCTCGAAGTCATCGAGGCTGCCAAGGAGGATATTTTCAACGCCGCCTATGATGGTTTTGTCGGCAATCCGGCCGGCAAGACCACGATCGTCGAATTCTACGATTACAATTGCGGCTATTGCAAACGCGCCCAGGAAGACATGCTGGCGCTGACGGCCGCCGATCCGGACCTTCGCTTCGTTCTCAAGGAATTCCCGATCCTCGGACCTGATTCGACCAAGGCGCACGTCGTATCGATGGCGTTCCGCTCGCTGATGCCGGAAAAATACGGCGACTTCCACAATCAGTTGCTCGGCGGGCAGGGCCGGGCCAGCGAGGCGACAGCCATGAAAATTGCCCTGGCGCTCGGCGCCGACGAGGCGAAGTTGCGCGAGGAAATGAAAAACCCGGCGATCAACGCGGCCTTCGAGAAAACCTATGAACTGGCCAACATGCTGGCGATCACGGGGACGCCGTCCTATGTCGTCGGCAGCGAAGTGATATTCGGCGCACTCGGGCAGGAAGTCCTGGCCCAGAAGATCGCCGAAGCCCGCGCCGCCTCCGCGCCGGCCGCAAATTAGCGTGCAGGCGGGCCGCACGCCCGCCTGTGGACAGCAAAACTAGGCCTTGCGCTCTTTTCGCGGCGGATTAAGCCAACTATAGAGGTGCGGCACGCCGGGCATTGCCGGCGTCGGAAAAGGTCCATTGCTTGAAAACCATCTTTGTCTTGAACGGTCCCAACCTGAATATGCTCGGCAAGCGCGAGCCGGGAATCTATGGAGCAGGGACCCTGGACGATATCGCTGCCGAATGCAGGAAAGTCGCGGCCTCGCTTTCGGTTGGCGTCGATTTCCGTCAGTCAAACCATGAGGGCAACCTGGTCGACTGGATACACGAAGCTAGCGAAAAGGCGCAGGGCATCGTGCTCAACGCCGGCGCCTACACCCACACCTCCATTGCAATCCATGATGCGATCCGCGCAGTGGCGCCGCTGCCGGTCGTGGAGGTTCACCTGTCCAACATCCATGCCCGTGAACCCTTCCGCCATGTTTCCAAAGTCGCCCCCCACGCGCTGGGGATGATCTGCGGCTTCGGCCCGCTCGGATACACGCTTGCGCTCCAGGCGCTGGCCGCGCGGTCCTGACGAACGGACAATGAAAAGGCCTTGAAATGACGACAAAAAAGACCGGCATTGACCAGCAGTTGATCCGTGACCTTGCAGGGATACTGAACGACACGAACCTGACCGAGATCGAAGTCGAGCTCGATGACTTCAAGGTTCGCGTGTCGCGACAGTCGGCCGCTGTCCACGCAGTCGCGGCGCCCGCACCGGTCTATACCGCACCGCCACCGGCTCCCGGCGCCGCGGCATCCACAGCCGCTGCTCCGGCCGACACGTCGAAGAACGCGGTTCCGTCGCCGATGGTGGGCACGGCCTATCTCGCGCCGTCGCCCGACGCCAAGCCCTATGTCGAGGTCGGTCAGGCCGTGAAGGAAGGCCAGACCCTCCTGATCATCGAGGCGATGAAGACGATGAACCAGATACCGTCGCCGCGCTCCGGCACGGTGACGGCGATACTTGTCGAAGACGCCCAGCCGGTCGAATACGGCATGCCTCTCGTCATCATCGAATAGCGCCGGGAAGACAAGGCGCATGTTTCAGAAAATCCTCATAGCCAACCGCGGCGAAATCGCGCTCCGGGTGCTGCGCGCCTGCAAGGAACTCGGCATCCAGACGGTGGTGGTGCATTCGACCGCCGACGCCGACGCTATGCATGTACGTCTCGCCAACGAAAGCGTGTGCATCGGCCCACCGCCCTCGCGCGACAGCTATCTGAATATTCATCAGATCGTCGCGGCCTGCGAGATCACCGGAGCGGACGCGGTGCATCCGGGCTATGGCTTCCTGTCAGAAAACGCCAAGTTCGCGGACATCCTTGCCGCCCACAACATCACTTTCATCGGCCCATCCGGCGACCACATCCGTGTCATGGGCGACAAGATTGAGGCCAAGCGAACGGCAAAGCGTCTAGGCATTCCGGTCGTTCCTGGTTCCGACGGCGCAGTATCGGACGAGCACGAAGCAAAGCGCGTCGCCGCCGAGATCGGCTATCCGGTCATCATCAAGGCCTCCGCCGGCGGCGGCGGCCGCGGCATGAAGGTGGCACGGTCGGAAGACGACCTGATACAAGCGCTTCAGACGGCGAGCACCGAAGCGGGCGCCGCCTTCGGCGACGATGCCGTATATATCGAGAAATTCCTGGAAAAGCCGCGCCACATCGAGGTCCAGGTGTTCGGCGACGGTATGGGGCGCGGTATCCATCTCGGCGAGCGCGACTGCTCGCTGCAGCGCCGCCACCAGAAGGTCTGGGAAGAAGCGAACTCGCCCGCGCTCAACGCGGAGGAGCGTTCGCGCATCGGCGAAACGTGCTCCAGGGCCATCGCCGACCTCGGCTATTCGGGTGCCGGTACGATCGAATTCCTCTACGAGGACGGCGAATTCTACTTCATCGAGATGAACACGCGCCTGCAGGTCGAGCATCCGGTGACGGAGGCGATCACGGGCATAGACCTCGTGCATGAGCAGATACGCGTCGCCTCGGGCGGCGGTCTGTCGGTGACGCAGGATGACGTGCGCTTCCAGGGCCATGCCATCGAATGCCGCATCAATGCCGAGGATCCGCGCACTTTTGCACCATCGCCCGGCACGATCACGCATTTCCACACGCCCGGCGGCCTAGGCATACGCGTCGACAGCGGCGTCTATTCCGGCTACCGCATCCCGCCCTATTACGACAGCCTGATCGGCAAGCTGATCGTGCATGGCCGCAACCGCGTCGAATGCATGATGCGGCTGCGACGTGCACTCGACGAATTCGTCGTCGACGGCATCAAGACCACGCTGCCGCTCTTCCGCGATCTCGTCGGCAATCCCGATATCGCCAATGGCGACTACGACATCCATTGGCTGGAAAAGCACCTGGCTGCGACAGGGGAGTAGCCCGGCAGGCTGGTGGCAATGACCCGTCCCTATGCACCCGGCTACCGCATCCCAACAGAATTGTTGCTGAAAGCCTACGCTACGGGCGTATTTCCCATGGCAGAAAGCGCCGATGACCCTGAAGTCTTCTGGGTGCGGCCGGAAATGCGCGGGGTCATTCCTCTCGACACGTTCCATGTGCCGAAGAGCCTCCGGAAGGTGATCCGGCAGAACCGCTTCGACATTCGAATCGATACCGATTTCGCCGGCGTCATCGACGCCTGCGCCGAACATCGCGAGGAACGCAGGTCGACCTGGATCAACGCGCCGATCCGGGAAGCTTATATAGAACTGTTCGAGCAAGGTCATTGTCACTCGGTCGAAGCCTGGCGCGCAGGACTGCTGGTCGGCGGGCTGTATGGGGTGAAGCTTGGCCGGGCCTTCTTCGGCGAGAGCATGTTTTCACGCGAAACCGATGCGTCCAAGGTCTGTCTGGCGCATCTGGTCGAGCGGCTACGCGAGCGGGGATTCGTGCTGCTCGACACACAATTCACCACCGAGCACCTGAAGCGGTTCGGCGCGGTGGACGTGCCGCGCGGGCGTTACGAGAAGTTGCTCCACGAAGCGCTCAAGGGCGACGCCGTCTTCTATCCCTGACGGAACGTCGTTCATGGGGTTTTCGCAGGCGTATTCGCATGGGAGTCGAGCGGTGTCTGGGAATGGAACATCATCTTCCATCCACCGGCACGCCTGACATAGCCGGTACTGACGATTGCATGGTACGGCTCGCCGGTAGAGCGTTCCGCCTTCGCTTCATAAGTCAGAATGGCGACATCGTCGGTCGGCCGCGCGAGACCCTTGCGGACAAGCTCCGGAGTCTTCCAACGGTTCCCGTCCCTGACCGTCGCGGCGAGATCCCGATTGCTCATCAGACCGGATATCTGCGTGAATGCGACGAGGCAGGTATCGTCGACGTGCTCGCAATAGAATGCTTCGTCGCCCGTCCAGAATTTCCTTTCGATTTCCAGCAGTTCTTGCTCGATCTTGCCCATCAGGCGCTCCCGACCTTCGAGGGTGCGAAACGGACGCGCGCGGCGATGGTTCCGAGACGTACCGGCTCGTCGATCAGAACGCGTCGAGCATTGACGGCAACTCTTTCAGTAACGCGTCGCGCGTCCCGAGACCGGGACTCATCTTCTGCGGCGACGAAAATTCGCTCAGACGCGCGAAAACGATGGTACGATCTCCTTTGGTCGCCCAGCCGACAAACCAGCCGAATGGGCGCCGGCGGTCGGGGGAACCGTCCGCGTTCACGGAATAGCCGGCTCCCGTCTTGCCGCGCACCGTCCAGCCATCAGGCAATTCGAATGCCGTCTGGATCGTCGCGGTCATCTCGTAGGCGTGGGCGCTGACGGGAAATTTCCTGCCGATGATCTTGGTCAGGAAGTCGATCTGCTCAAGCGGGGAGATGCGCAGCGAAGAGCTCAGCCAGGACCGTTTCAGGCCGTTATCCTTCCCTGCGTCTCCCGAGACGTCCTCATTGCCGTAGCCGAAAGCGCTTACGTATCCGGCGAATTTTTCCATGCCGAGCGCTTGGGTCACCTGCTGCGAATACCAAACGACCGAATTCTTCATCCAGGCCGCAGGATCGGTATCGGTACGCCAGGATTCGACCCAGTCCGGGTAGCCTTCCTTGAAGGGCAGGGTCGGGTCGGTTTCGTCCTTCAGGAAACCCGCATCGTAGCCCATGAGGGCGATGGCGACCTTGAAGGTTGATGCGGGCGGGACGCGCCGGTTGCATTCGCCCGACTGCCTTAGGATGGCTCCAGTCGGCGCGTCGGCAAGCACGGTGCAGACATTGTCGGCTGAGGCGGACACAGCCTGGCCGGTAAATGCGAGACCAGCGGCGGCGCAGATCAGGAACGGGGCGAAGGTGCGCTCGATCCGGCGGCAGCAAATTTCATGCATGCCGGAATCAGTTCGCTTCCGGGGCCGGAACGTCGGATTGCTGCTTGCAGCCCTTCAGCCAGACGTCATAGACGGCGTGCTCGACCGCGTTGAGGCCGGGGCTTTCGGCGAACATCCAGCCGGTGAAGATGCGGCGGATTTTCCTGTCGAGCGTGATCTCGTCGACCTCGACGAAGGAATCGGTCTTCGGTTCCTCCGTGACCGGACGCGAGTAGCAGACGCGCGGCGTGACCTGCAAAGCGCCGAACTGCACCGTCTCGTCGATATAGACGTCGAAAGTGATGATGCGGCCGGTGATCTTGTCGACGCCGGTGAACTCGGCGACCGGATTGCTGATGCGCTCTGCATTTGCAGGCGACAGGCCCATCAACCCGATCGCGAGGAGTGCGGCGAGGGTTGTCAACGCCGTTCTGGCCAGCGGGTACGAATTAAAAGCAAGCATGCGGGAAGCACCGGAGTTTGCGCCTGACCCGAAACACGAGGGCCGTTCGCCGATCAGGAAACCGGCAAGGGAACTAACCGGCAATTGTGGCGACAAAAGACGCACCGCGCTGCCGACGTCCATCAACTCCCCGGCGTCCAGGCATCGTAGTCGCCCGTCACCTGCGGGCGGCGCGTGCCGCTCAAGATCGAGCCAGGGGGCCTGTAGGCCGCAGGCGTGCCAGTGAGATTCGGTATGTGCGACTTCTCCCACTCACGCGGCTTGTATTTCTCTGCCGATGGCGCGACGTCGACGCGGTGATGGAGCCAGCCATGCCAGCCCGGCGGGACGGCTGAGCCTTCTGCATAGCCGTTGTAGATCACCCACCGGCGGGTACGGCCATCGGAATTGACGCCGCCCTCGTAATAGACGTTGCCTGCCTCGTCTTCACCCACGCGCTTGCCGTGGCGCCATGTGTGGAAGCGGGTGCCGAGCGTCTGGCCGTTCCACCAGGTGAAAAACTGCGTCCAAAATTTCTTCATCTGTACCTCGTCGCCGGATGGCGTCGCATTTTACCGCTTATGGCGTCGGTGTGAACGGATGGCAAGTGTCAGGTACAGTCGAGCCGAGCGATCGTCCAACTCACCTCAACTGCTTTTCGAGTGTCAGGATCGAGGCATCGCCCCCTCGGGCCGCCAGCTTGCGCCCGGTGCGGACGAATCCGTCCGCTTCGTAGAACGCCACGGCGCGGTCGTTCCTTTCTTCGACCTCAAGGCGCATTCGCCCGCATTCGAAGAAGGAAGCCTGTATTTCTTCCAGGAGCATGCCGCCGACGCCTCGTCCCTGCATGGTGGGGCGCACGTCCAGTTCCTGAAGCTCGACCAAGTCGCTCTCGTTTTCGTCGCGCACGGCGTAAGCCATGCCTGCCAGTTCCGAACCGGTATCGGCGACGATGAATTCGGAACGGACACGCCTTAGCATCTGTCGAAGCCAGTCCACCGAATGCCATCTGTCCGAAATCGCGGCCACCCCATCGACGCCATAAATCGCGTCATAGGTGTCGTGCCAGGTTTCGACGAGCAGGTCATGGACGGCCTCGAGGTCGCGCTCGCTGGCGGTGCGGACGAACACGAGCCTATTCGATCCCGAGTTTTGCCTTGACGAGATCGTTGACCGCCTGCGGATTCGCCTTGCCGCCGGTCGCCTTCATGACCTGGCCGACGAACCATCCGGCGAGCGTCGGCTTCGCCTTGGCCTGCTCGACCTTGTCGGGATTGGCGGCGATGATCTCGTCGACAGCTTTCTCGATGGCGCCGGTGTCGGTGACCTGCTTCATGCCGCGGCTCTCGACGAGCTCGCGAGGGTCGCCGCCCTCGTTCCAGACAATCTCGAACAGGTCCTTGGCTATCTTGCCGGAGATGGTGCCTTCCTTGATCAGGTCGATGATCGCGCCGATCTGGTCAGGCGAAACCGGAGCATTTTCAATGTCCTTGCCTGCCTTGTTCAACTGCCCGAGCAGGTCGTTGATGACCCAGTTGGCGGCTGTCTTGCCGTCCCGGCCAGCGGCGACCTTCTCGAAGTAATCGGCGATCGGCTTTTCCGAAACCAGGATCGAGGCGTCATAGGCCGAGAGGCCGAGACTTTTCACGAGCCTGTCCTTCTTGTCGTCGGGCAGTTCGGCCAAATCCTTGGCCAGTTCATCGACATAGGCCTGGTCGAATTCCAGGGGAAGCAGGTCCGGATCGGGGAAATAGCGATAGTCGTGCGCCTCTTCCTTGGAACGCATCGAGCGCGTCTCGCCCTTGTTGGGATCGAACAGCCGCGTTTCCTGATCAATCTTGCCGCCGTCTTCGAGAATGGCGATCTGGCGGCGCGCCTCATATTCGATGGCCTGGCCCATGAAGCGGATCGAATTGACGTTCTTGATCTCGCAGCGCGTGCCGAATTCACCGCCGGGCCTGCGCACGGAGACGTTGACGTCGGCGCGCATCGAGCCTTCGTCCATGTTGCCGTCGCAGGTGCCGAGATAGCGCACGATGGTCCTGAGCTTGGTGACGTAGGCCTTGGCCTCGTCCGCCGAGCGCATGTCGGGCTTAGACACGATCTCCATCAGCGCGACGCCGGAGCGGTTCAAGTCGACATAGGACATGGTCGGATGCTGGTCGTGCATCGACTTGCCGGCGTCCTGCTCGAGATGCAGCCGCTCGATGCCAACCTCGATATCCTCGAATTTTCCGTCGCGATCCGGGCCGACCGAGATCGTCACCTTGCCTTCGCCGACGATCGGGTGCTTGAACTGCGAAATCTGGTAGCCCTGCGGCAGGTCGGGGTAAAAATAGTTTTTCCGGTCGAAGACGGACTTGTGGTTGATCTTCGCCTTCAGGCCGAGGCCGGTGCGGATCGCCTGGCGTACGCATTCCTCGTTGATGACGGGCAGCATGCCGGGCATGGCGGCGTCGACGAGGCTGACATTGGCGTTGGGAGGCGCGCCGAAAGAGGTCGAGGCCCCCGAGAACAGCTTCGCCTCCGAGGTCACCTGCGCGTGGACCTCGAGCCCGATGATTACCTCCCAATCGCCGGTCGTTCCGGGGATGAGGCGCTTGGCGTCTGGCGTGCGGGTGTCGATGATGGACATGGGAGCCTTGCGTGTCGAACGGTTTGGTTTTCGCTAGTGCATACGGCCCGGAGTGGCAAGGGTGGTGAGCACGCGCTTCATCGTCGCTCACGGTGCGTCTCTTTTGCTCGCGGCCCGTACCGCCGCCTTGCGCGCTCGATCGCCCTTCGCGAGGCGCATACGGCCGCCCGTCTGCGCGCGGCAGGCATTCGCGCCTGCCGGCCTGTCGGACGTCCTCAGGACCGAGAAAACCGTTTCCACGGTGGGAGTCACCGCCACCCTCCCTGATACCCGGTGCGCACCAGGTTCCCGCAAGAGCGATGGGACGGACTATGCGGGAGGCTGGATCGGCGTGGATAAATCGAGCCGACTATTTTTAACAATCGAACGAGAACAATGGGTTGTCCGGCGTCTCTCTCCACGCGCATGAGGCCGGGTTTCCCCGGCCTCATGAATTTGAATACAGGATTTATGGAGCTTAAAAGAAGCTCTTCCTTTGCCACCAGCCGCCGCGTTTGGGCTGCTCCGTAGCCGGCTCACTCTCCCCCTGGGCAGGCGTGGAGGACACGATGGCCACCGACGGTTCGCTGCTCGCCGGCTTGCGGCGTGAAGGACGGGTGCTGTCATTGTCCTGCTCCGCCGCCGGTTCAGCCGCTGCCACCGGCGCCGGCTGCGCCGCCTCGGCTTCCGCGGCAGGGGAGGCGGCAGGCTCATCGGCCGCCTCTGCCGCTGCAACGGGCTTCTTCGCCCGCGAGGCGCGCCGAGGCTTCTTCTTCGGCTCCTCGACGGAACCGGCTTCCTCGGCAGCAGCTTCAACCGCGGCAGGCTCGGGAGC
>JALYWP010000165.1 GCA_030852655.1 Pseudomonadota bacterium
ATCCTGAAGCCGGTCTGCGAGCCGATGCACCTCGACCGGCTGAAGCAGGCGCTGGCGTGGCTCGGCGACAATCTGCCGTCGAGTTCGGGCCTCTCCTTTCGGCCGAATGCCGTGTTCCCGCGCCATCGCGCCATCGGCGTCGAATGGCTGAAGGCCTGCGGGATCGCGCCGTTGCCGCAGAACGTCAACGTGACCAACGGCGCGACGGCGGCGATGACGGTGGCGCTGATGAGTGCGGCACCCCCCGGATCGACAGTGGCCACGGAAGCGATCGGCCATCACACGCTGGTGCCGCTGTCGACCTATCTCGGCATCAATTTGCATGGCCTGCCGATCGACGGGGACGGCATCGTGCCCGAGGCCCTGGACGAGGCGTGCAGGGCCTCCGATATCCGCGCCGTGTTCGTTCAACCCTCGGTCATCAACCCGACCGCGACGCTGATGAGCGAGGCGCGCCGCGCGGCGATTTCCGAGGTGGCGCGCAGGCACGACATCGGCATCATCGAGAACGACGTGCTCGGACCTCTCGTCGCCGACCGCGCGCCGCCGATTGCCGCGATCGCGCCGGAGCGCACGCTCTACGTCACCAGTTTCACCAAGATCGTGGTGCCTGGCCTGCGCATCGGCTACCTCGCTGCGCCCGATCGCTATGCCGCGGCGGTGGCCAACAGGCATCTCGTCTCCAACTGGATGGCGACGCCGATGGTCGCCGAAATCGCTTCGAAATGGGTGGTCGACGGCACCGCCATGGAACTGGTGCGCTGGCAGCGCGCCGCGCTGGCGCGCCGCCACGCCATCGTCGCGGAAGTGCTGGGCAGGGCGAGTTTCCTCACCCACCCGCATGCACTTCATCTGTGGCTGCCGCTGCCGGGAAACCGGACCGAGGAAGGTTTCGTCGCGCAGGCCCGGCTGCAGGGCGTGGCGATCGCGCCGGGCGCCTCGTTCCGCACCTCCGAGGCGCCCTGGCAGCCGGCAGTGCGCATCTCGCTGGGCTCCACGACCGAAGGAGAATTGCGCGCCGGCCTCGGCATCATCGCCCGGCTGCTGCTCGGGGATCCCGAACATGTCCTGCTGGCGATCTAGTGCCGAGGGTCAAAATATTCCAGATCGGAAATATTGTCATGATATGATTTTCATGATTGACATGATTTGACAAGTTTCCCATCGTTCGAGCTTCGGACGTCGCAGGCCGGGGAAACAATGGCTCAGCCGATCATCAAGATCGACGCGATCAGCAAGAGCTTCGGCACCTTCAAGGTGTTGGACGGGCTTTCGATGCAGGTGATGCCCGGCGAAAAGCTGGCGCTCATCGGCCCGTCGGGTTCCGGCAAGACCACTATCCTGCGCATCCTGATGACGCTCGAGCGCATCAATGACGGGCACATCGAGATCGAGGGCGAACCGCTCTACCACATGCAGAAGAACGGCGGGCTGGTTGCCGCCGACGAACGGCACCTGACCCGCATGCGCCAGAAGATCGGCATGGTGTTCCAACTGTTCAACCTGTTCCCGCACATGTCGGTCATCGACAACGTCACGCTGGCGCCGATGCTGACCAAGGGCGTGGCCCGCGAGGCGGCGCAGAAGCGGGCCATGGAACTCCTCGACATGGTCGGCATGTCCGAGAAGGCGAAGGCGATGCCGGCGCAACTGTCCGGCGGCCAGAAGCAGCGCGTCGCCATCGCGCGCGCCCTGGCGCTGTCGCCGAAGATCATGCTGTTCGACGAGGTCACCTCGGCGCTCGATCCCGAACTGGTCGAGGAGGTGCTGAACGTCATGCGCAAGCTTGCCGCCGAAACCGACATGACGATGCTGCTGGTGACCCACGAGATGGGCTTCGCCCACGACTTCGCCGACCGGGTGCTGTTCTTCGATCGCGGCAAGATCGTCGAGGAAGGCAAGCCGGACGAGATTTTCCGCAACCCCAGGCAGGAGCGAACACAGACGTTCCTGCGCAAGATCATCGCGGCCGGGCACCGGGTCTGACCGCAATGCCGCGGCCACCCGGCCGCTCACACGAGAAACCCAGGGAGGGAACAATGAAGAAATTCGCAGCTTTTGCCGGGGCCGCCGCACTGGCCGTCGGCGCCGCAGTCGTCATCTCGATGCCGACTTCGGCACAGGACAACCCGAAGCTCGAACAGTTGAAGGAGCAGGGCTTCGCCCGCGTCGCCATCGCCAACGAGCCGCCCTATACGGCGGTCGCTGCGGATGGCAAGGTGTCGGGCGCGGCTCCCGATGTCGCCCGCGAGATATTCAAGCGCCTCGGCGTGCCGGAGATCGTCGCCTCGATCTCGGAATACGGCGCGATGATCCCCGGCCTGCAGGCTGGTCGGCACGACGTCGTCACCGCGGGGCTGTTCATGAAGCCCGAGCGCTGCGCCGCCGTCGCCTATTCGGAGCCGGTCCTGTGCGACGCCGAGGCGCTGCTGGTGAAGAAGGGCAACCCGAAGGGCTTCAAGAGCTACGAGGACATCGCCAAGGACCCGGCCGGAACGGTCGGCGCACCGGGCGGCGGCACCGAGGAGAAGCTGGCGCTGGACGCCGGCGTACCGCGCGACCGCGTGATCGTGGTGCCGGACGGCCAGAGCGGGCTGAAGATGGTGCAGGACGGCCGCATCGACGCCTATTCGCTGCCGGTGCTGTCGATCAACGACCTCATCAAGAAGGCCAACGATCCGAACCTCGAAGTGGTGGCTCCGGTGGTCGGCGCTCCGGTCTATTGCGACGGCGCGGCCTTCAAGAAGGGCGACGAGGCGCTGCGCGACGCGTTCAACGTCGAACTTGCCAAGATGAAGGAGTCCGGCGAGTTCGCGAAGATCATCGAGCCTTACGGCTTCTCGGCGGCCGCCGCGATGTCGACCTCGATGGAGAAACTCTGCGCGGCGCAGTAGGGGGGCTGGCTTGCCCTCTCCCTTCCCGGGGAGGGCAAGCGCGCGGCGTCGGCGTGTGCGGGGTGAATCGTTGATCCTGCAAAATCTGGCGCGGCGAGCACCATCGACGCCGTCGGCGAGGCCTCCCTGCAAGGGGGAGGGTCGAGGCCTCGCCGTTCGTTTCGCTCCCGTCACTCGAGTTTCATCGCAGCAGCCATGACCGACTGGTCCGGATATATCGGCCTGATCCTGCAAGGCGCGGTCGTCACGGTGCAACTCACCGTGATGGGCTCCGCGCTGGCTTTGGTCATGGCCTTCATCGCCGGGCTCGGCCGCATCTCGCGATACATGGCGCTGCGATGGCTGGCGACGGCCTATATCGAGTTCTTCCGCGGCACCTCGATCTTCGTCCAGCTCTTCTTCGCCTATTTCGTACTGCCCTTCATGGGCGTTTCGCTGACGCCGCTGCAGGCCGGCGTGCTCTCGCTCGGGCTGAATGTCGGGGCGTATGGCGCCGAGGTCGTGCGCGGCGCCATATTGTCTGTCGGCAAGGAGCAGTACGAGGCCTGCGTGGCGCTCAACCTGTCGCGCTGGCAGTGCATGCGCCGCGTGATCCTGCCCCAGGCCCTGCTGGTCATGCTGCCGACCTTCGGCAACAACGCCATCGAATTGCTGAAGGCCACGTCGATCGTGTCGCTGATCTCGCTCGCCGACATGACATTCCAGGCCAACATCGTGCGTTCGCAGACCGGCAACACGCTGGTGCCCTTCGCCACGATCCTTATCCTCTATTTCGTCTTCGCCATGATCATCGCCTCGGCCATCCGGGCGCTCGAGCGGCGGATGGCGCGTGGTCTCGACGGAGTGCGCGCCTGATGGAGTGGGACTGGAACTTCGTCTGGCAGATCATGCCGACCATGATCGAGGGGGTGAAGATCACCATCCTCGCCACGCTGCTCGGCGCCGCGCTCGCCGCGGTGGTCGGCCTCGTCATCGCGGTGCTGCGGCGCTCGCCCAATCCCTGGGTGAGCCGACCGGTCGCCTTCTTCGCGGAGTTCATCCGTGGCACGCCGCTGCTCGTGCAGCTCTATTTCATCTTCTACGTGCTGCCCGACATCGGCATCCTGCTGCCGGCGCTGCTGGCGGGCGTCATAGGGCTCGGCCTGCACTACGGCACCTACACGGCCGAGGTCTATCGCGCCGGCATCGACAATGTGCCGCGCGGCCAGTGGGAGGCGGCCAAGGCGTGCAATCTTTCGACAAGCCAGACCTGGACGCGCATCATCCTCCCACAGGCGATCCCGCCGATGATTCCCGCTCTCGCCAATTATTTCGTCGCCATGTTCAAGGAGACGCCGCTGCTCTCCGCAATCACCATCCTGGAACTGATGAACCAGGCGAAGAGCGTCGCCAACACCTATTACCGATACATCGAGCCGATCACGCTGGTCGGCGCGTTCTTCCTGGCGATCAGCCTCGTCGCAGTCGTGCTGCTGCGCTGGCTCGAGCACCGGTACGGGCGGATCGAGCGGTGAACGCACCCATGCCGCCGGCCGTCCGGATCGATCTCCATGCCGTCCGGCCGAAGTTGGACGACCGGCCCCTTGAAAAGCGCGTCGGCCTGCTCATCCTGGCGACCGACCATACGACCGAACCCGATTTCCGGCGCATGGTCGCAGGCGAGCGGGTGGGCGTCTATGTCGCGCGCATCCCCTACGCAAACCCGACGACGCCCGAAAACCTGCGCAAGATGCAACCGGAGCTGACGCGCGGCGCCGGCCTCATTCTACCCGGCGAGGCGCTGGATGCCGTCTGCTATTCCTGCACCTCGGCCTCGGTGGTGATCGGCGATGCGGAGATCGAGGCCGCGATCCGGCAGGCCAAGCCCGGCGTGCCCGTGGTGACGCCGCCGCTTGCCTCGGTTGCCGGGCTGAGGGCGCTCGCCGCCCGGCGTATCAGCATCCTCACGCCCTACACGATCGAGACCAGCCGCCCGATGGCGGACTACTTCGCCCGCCACGGCTTCGAGATCGACCGCTTCACCTGCCTCGGTTTCGAGGACGACCGCGAGATGGCGCGCATCCCCCCTTCGGCGCTTGTCGGCCTCGCCGAGGCGGCGATGTCGGAGCGATCCGACGCGCTGTTCATATCCTGCACGGCGCTGCGGGCCGCGCTTGCGATCCCCGCGATAGAGGCAAGGCTCGGCCGGCCGGTGGTGAGCAGCAATCTCGCGACCGCATGGCAGTGTCTGCGCATCTGCGGCGACGAACTGGCGCGGCCGGAACTAGGACGATTGATGACCATGCCGTTTTCGTGATCGCCGCGCACGGCAGGACCGCGCTGCGCCAGGTGCCGGCGTATTTCAAAACCTGACGGTTTCAAAGCTGACGAGAGCCCCGGGAATCAGAAAACCCGCGGCCAACAACAAGGATGCGAACGATGTTGACGCCCAATCTGAAATTCACACGCGCGGAATATGCCGACCGTCTTGCCAAGACCAGGCGCGCAATGGAGGCGAAGGGCGTAGACCTCCTGATCTGCAGCGATCCTTCCAACATGGCCTGGCTAACGGGCTACGATGGCTGGTCGTTCTATGTGCACCAGGCGGTGCTGGTGCCGCCCGACGGGGAGCCGGTCTGGTACGGCCGCGGGCAGGACGCCAACGGCGCCAAGCGCACGGCCTATCTCGCGCACGACAACATTGTCGGCTACGCCGACCACTATGTGCAGTCGTCCGAACGGCATCCGATGGACTATCTGTCGACGGTGATCGGCGAGCGCGGCTGGGACAAGCTGACGATCGGCGTCGAGATGGACAATTACTGGTTCTCGGCGGCCGCCTTCGCGTCGCTCCAGAAGCATCTGCCCAATGCGCGGTTCGTCGATGCCACCGCGCTGGTGAACTGGCAGCGCGCGGTGAAGAGCCCGACCGAGATCGACTATATGCGCAAGGCGGCGCGTATCGTGGAGGCCATGCACAAGCGCATCGTCGACAAGATCGAGGTCGGCATGCGCAAATGCGACCTGGTCGCCGAGATCTACGATGCCGGCACGCGCGGCGTCGACGGCATCGGCGGCGATTATCCGGCGATCGTGCCGCTGCTGCCCTCGGGCGCGGATGCGTCGGCGCCGCATCTCACCTGGGACGACAAGCCGATGAAAGCGGGCGAGGGCACCTTCTTCGAGATCGCCGGCTGCTACAACCGCTACCATTGCCCGCTGTCGCGCACCGTGTTCCTCGGCAAGCCGACGCAGGAATTCCTCGATGCCGAGAAGGCGACGCTTGAAGGGATGGAGGCCGGCCTTGCCGCGGCACGCCCGGGCAACACCTGCGAGGACATCGCCAACGCCTTCTTCGCGGTGCTGAAGAAACACGGCATCGTCAAGGACAACCGCACCGGCTACCCGATCGGCCTTTCCTATCCGCCGGACTGGGGCGAGCGCACGTCGAGTCTGCGGCCCGGCGACCGGACGGAACTGAAACCGGGTATGACCTATCACTTCATGACCGGGCTCTGGCTGGAGACGATGGGGCTCGAGATCACCGAATCCATCCTGATCACCGAGACCGGCGTGGAATGTCTCGCCAATGTCCCGCGCATGCTGGTGGTAAAAAACTGATCGGGCCGTCTGCGCTTCGGTGCGCGCGCTACTGGAAGCGCGCCACCGGTCGCCTATGTCGGGATATGGCTGCCGCGAGCGACGCGCTTTGCGGCCAAGCCTTTCCGAGGCCGCGATGCCGATTTGCATTCGGCGGTACAAAACATTAGCCAACTATCTATATGCGGGGTATGATTCGATCAGCGTATTGGCCAGGCCGGTGAAGAAGAACAAGCTGCAGAAGCGGGCGCGCCGCGGCAAGGCGATCCATCAGGTCGCCGCATTGCCTTATCGTCATGCCCCGAACGGAGACATGGAGGTGATGCTGCTCACGTCGCGGCAAACCCGGCGCTTCATCCTGCCGAAGGGCTGGCCGATGAAAGGCCTTCGCGACTGTGAAGCCGCGGCACAGGAGGCGGCCGAGGAGGCCGGCGTGCTCGGCTATTCCCATGAAACGCCGATCGGCAGTTTCCGCTACTGGAAGCGGCTGAAGGGTTCGTTCGTCCCGGTAACCGTCGAAGTTTATCCGCTGCGTGTCGAGCAGGAACTCGACAGCTGGAAGGAAAGGAAGTCCCGGCGGCGCGCCTGGGTCAAGCCGGAGGAGGCGGCGCTTCTTGTCGACGAGCCCGAGCTGATATCGATGCTTGAGACGGTGAGCGTGCCTGCCGAACTCGCCTGAAGCGTTTCGTTGCTTCAGCTCAGCCGGCTTCGGCCCGGTCGAGGAAAGTCGCGATCGTCTGCGGCAGGTCGCCGGTCTCGAGCATCGGCGGATGGCCCTGGCCCTCGACGGTGACGGTCTGGCAGTTCGGGTGCCGGTGGGCCATCTCGGCCAGCGTCGCCGCCGACAGGAGCTTTGAGTTCGCGCCGCGGATGACCAGCATGGGAAAGCCGCGCAACGCTTCGAACAGCCGCCAGATCGCCGGAATCGGCTTGTCGAGGTCGAACGTCCTGACGACTTTCAAGAGCGCCGGATCGAAATCGGCGACCGGCCGCCCGTTGCGGTCGCGGTAGATTGCATCGGCGAGGCGCTGCCAGTCCGCTTCGCCGAGAGCCGGAAACGCCGCGCCATGTGCCGCGCGCTGGATGGCTGCCGCTTCCGCCATGTTCCCGGGCTTTGGCGAGCGTTCCAGATAGGAGCGGATCTGCGCCAGCCCTTCGCCCTCGACGACAGGGCCGATGTCGTTTAGGACGACCGATTTCAAGACGGTGGGGCGCAGCGAACCAAGTCCGTGGATGATCAGGCCGCCGCGCGACGTGCCGATGAAATGCGCCTTCTCGACGCCGGCAGCAATCAACCCGGCGACGACGTCCGCCGCCTCGACCCTGACGTCGTAGTTCTTCCAGTTGCGGTCATAGGCCGACAATCCGCGCCCGCGATAGTCGAAGACGACGACCTGACGCGGCCGTTCCTCCCGCCGCGACAGATAGAGCGCCAACTCGTGGAAATCGCGCGCATTGCGCGACAGTCCGGGCAGGCAGACGACCGGAACGGCGTCCGTCGTTGGCTCGCCATAGATGCAGGCGTGGAGTTTCAGCCCGTCCGGCGCGGAATAGAAGAAGTCCGAAAAACCCTGTTCGGCGGTCATGGATGATTCCGTTCGGGAAGGAAGTGTCTGCCCGCAGATAGCACCGGTTGACGCATCGTCAAAGGAGCGATCGCTGCCGACTGGCGCGTGGCCGGGAGGAGCGGTGTCGGCCCGCCAACATCCGGGAGTCGGTATCAGGGTTCAGTATTCGGCGGCCGTCTGCTGGCGACCCTTCACCAGGTCGCCTTCGATGTCGAAGCTTCCCGACAGGCGCATCTTGTAGACCTGGTAGTTTTCCATCACCCGCTGCACATAGGCGCGCGTTTCGGTGAAGGGAATACGCTCGATCCAGTCGACCACCGTGTCGATGTCCTTGCCGCGCGGATCGCCGTAGCGCTTGATCCAGTCGCGGGCGCGGCCGGGGCCGGCATTGTAGCCGATGAAGGTCAGCACGTAGGAGCCGTCGAACCGCCGGAGCTGCTCGCTCAGGAAGGCGGCGCCGAGCGTCGCATTGTAGCCGGCGTCGGTCGTCAGCCGTTCCGGGGAGAAGGTCATGCCGGCCTTTTTCGCCACCGATTTCGCTGTGCCCGGCAGGAGTTGCAGCAGGCCACGCGCGCCGGCATGCGACACGGCGCCGACGTTGAACTCGCTTTCCTGCCGGGCGATGGCGTAGGCAAGCGCCTTGCCGGAACCGGAAATGTCCGCGTCATCGGGGATCGCGCCGACGGGATGCGCCAGCGCGCCGATGTCGATGCCTTGCCCGGCGGCGATCTTGCCGACCTTCAAGGCGAGCACATGATCGCCGCGCCGCTCGGCCATGTCCGCAAGCAGCGCCAGTTCGCCCGGCCTGGAAAGGTCGCCGGCAAGCTCGCGGTAAAGCATGTCCGCGAGCTTCTGGTAGCCGCAGCGTTCGAGCCGGCGAATTGCCTTCACCGTCCCGCGCCGCCGGAAGCTTTCGCGGTCGGCGGCGGTCGGCTCGGGATAGGCGACATCGAGCGTCTTGCCACCGATCCGTTCCGCGGCAAGCTGGCCGTAGAAGGTCGTGCCGTAGGCGGCGGCCTTCTGGTAGAAGGCGCTGGGGTCGCCGGGTGCGCCAGCCTCGGCGGCGCGCCCGAGCCAGTAATAGGCACGCGCCAGGGAAATTGGCCCTTCGGCGATCTCCGCGATATTGGCGAAATGCGTCGCCGCCGTCTTCGCGTCTTCGAGGCCGCGCAGCGCATACCAGCCTGCGTGGAACTCGGCGTCGGCGGCCTCGACCGGGCTTTCGGCCGCGTGCGCGGATGCGATCCGGTAGGCGAGTTTCATGTCGTCATGGTCGACCAGTTCCCGCGAGAGCACGCGGCGTTCGATCCACCACGCGTCGGGGTCGACGAGGGACGCGCGGTCCGTCGGCGCCTGGAGCATTGCCGCCGCAGCCTCGGCGAATTTGCCTTTCCTGCGCAGATAACGAGCCTTTGCGAAATAATAGCCGGCGGAACGCATTTCGTCGGGTACGGCCTTGAGCAGCGCCGGGGCGTCCTTTTCTCCGCGAATGACGGCTGCCCACGCTTCGGCGAGCGGTTCGGCGCCGGCCAGCTTGGCGACGCGATCGGCCGAGTTGACGCGCTCGGAATAGAGCATGCCCTCCATGCGGGCATGATGGTCCTGCGGCTGGAGGATCGCGCCGAATTCCTTGACGATGCGCTGCTCTTCCGCGGTTTCCAGCCTGGCCGTGCTCCAGAAGGGTGCGAGGACGGCGCGCGCATCCTTGACCTGGCCTAGCGATGCATGAGCGCGGGCGAGAAGGATGACGCCGTCGAGCGTCCGCGGGCGGCTGTCGCCGAAAACCGCTATGACCCGCCTGGCATCGGGATTCTCGCGGTAGAGGGCGCGCTCGCCGTTCCTGCGCAGGCGCTGCATGCCCGGCCAGTCCGGCAGCGTGACGGCGGCGCGGGCGATGTCCAGGCTCGAAACGTCCCTGCCGCCATCGAAGGCGATCGCCCAGGCGAGTATATGCCGGTCGATATCGTCTTCCGGCAGCCGATCGCGGATGCGGCGCGCGGTGCCGATATCCATCGCTTCGATCGCATCCAGCCCGGCCTTCAGGAGGGCAACCTCTCCGGCAGCGGCAATCGCGCCAGCGTCCGGCACCTTCAAGACGACCGGCGCATCCTTTTCGGCGCCGGCAGCGACGACGGGCGCCAGCGCCAGCGAAGCGGCGATGAGAGCGCAGCGGCTATCGCGCATGCGGCGCGGCTTGCTGTTCATATCCTGTCCTTTACACGAAATGGACCGGAACCGGTAGATAGAGTCTGGCGGCGGATCATGAAGCGCAGGTAAACGAAACGTAATTCTGATGGGCGGCGACGTCGCGGCCAGTCGGGGATATGACGTTGCGCCACCGGCGAGCCAACTATGGCGTCGAGGCTCGCTTTCGGCTAGAAGCCGCGCGGGAGTTGAGGAAAACCTGAAAATGGCCTGGAGTACCGCATCATGCTGAGAGGCTCTCTCACTGCGCTCGTGACACCGTTCGACAAGGACGGGCGCTTCGACGAGAAAGCCTTTCGCGCGTTCATCGACTGGCAGATATCCGAAGGCACCAAAGGCCTGGTTCCCGTCGGCACGACCGGCGAATCGCCCACCCTTTCGCATGACGAGCACCGCCACGTCGTGAAGAGCTGCGTCGACGCCACCAAGGGCAGGGTGCCCGTGGTCGCCGGCGCCGGCTCCAACAACACGGAGGAGGCGGTCGGGCTGGTGAAGTTCGCCGAGCAGGCCGGCGCCGACGCGGTGCTGGTGGTGACGCCCTACTACAACAAGCCGACCCAGCGTGGCCTCTATGCCCATTTCGCGGCGGTGGCGAAGGCGACGACGCTACCGATCATCATCTACAACATCCCGCCGCGCTCGGTGGTCGACATGACGCCGGAGACGATGGGCAGGCTGGCGCACGACTTCAAGAACATCGCCGGCGTCAAGGACGCGACCGGCAAGGTGGAGCGCGTGTCCGAGCAGCGCATGACCTGCGGCAAGGATTTCGTCCAGCTCTCCGGCGAGGATGCCAGCGCGCTGGGCTTCAACGCCCATGGCGGCGTCGGCTGCATCTCGGTGACCGCAAACGTTGCGCCGCGGCTCTGCGCCGAATTCCAGTCGGCGACGCTGGACAACGACAAGGACAGGTCGCTCGACCTGCAGGACCGGCTGATGCCGCTGCACAAGGCGATCTTCATCGAGCCGGGCCTGGCCGGCGCCAAATACGCATTGTCGCGGCTCGGCAAGGTGGAAAATGTCGTGCGTTCGCCGCTGACGACTGTCGAAGGAGCGACGGCGGAAAAGATCGACGAGGCGATGAAGTTCGCCGGCCTGATCAACTGACTTGATCAAAGGCCGGGACGGCCTTACCTGTCCCGGCCATGAACCAGGTCAAGAAAGCCGATCCCAACAACAAGACGGTCGCCGAGAACCGCAAGGCGCGCTTCTCCTATGAGGTGATCGACACCTACGAGGCCGGGCTGGTGCTGACCGGCACCGAGGTGAAGTCGCTGCGCGACGGACATGCCAACATCGCCGAATCCTATGCCTCGGTGGAGGGCGGCGAACTGTGGCTGATCAACTCCTACCTTCCCGAATACCTGCAGGCCAACCGTTTCAACCATGAGCCGCGCCGGCGCCGCAAGCTGCTCATGAAGAAGAAGGAGATGGCCAAGCTGTCGCAGGCCGTCGAACGGCAGGGCATGACGATGGTGCCGTTGAAGATCTATTTCAACGATCGCGGCCGGGCGAAGCTTCTGCTGGCGCTGGCGCGAGGCAAGAACGTCGCCGACAAGCGCCAGACCCAAAAAGACCGTGACTGGGCCCGCGAGAAGGGGCGGCTGCTGAAGGAGCGGGGATGAGTTCTAAACCGGCCTACCGGCAGCCATCCAGGACTTCATTAGAGGCGAACTGCGCCTGAATCGTTGCTCTCCGAGGCCAGCCGGGGCTCAAAACCCAAGTAGATTACGCAAAACAGTATCGATTGATAAGCGCAATCTCGCAAAAAACCAATGCTGTCCAAGCCGAGCTAGTCATTCTCCAAAAACTCCCAGATGTCCTTGAAGACGTTGACAAACATCGCTTCCGTCAGCACGCCGGTATTCGTGTTGTAGCGCGAGCAGTGGTAGCTGGAAAACAGCGTCAGCGGCGGGGCTTCGTACCTGCCGCCGTGCTTGAACGGCATCGCGGCAACCCGCTGGCCGAGCGCCCTGACGGTGGACTGGTGGGCGATGGCGCCGAGTGCCAGCACGGCGCGAAGGTTGGGCAGTCCGGTGAGCGCCGGCGTCAGGAACTGGCGGCAGGTTGTGATCTCGGCCGGCGTCGGCTTGTTTTCCGGCGGCACGCATCGAACGGCGTTGATGATCGCGGTTCCGACCAGTTCCAGCCCGTCGTCCGGCCGCGCCAGGAACTGGCCGCGCGCCAGCCCGAAGCGGATCAGCGTCGAATAGAGCAGGTCGCCGGCATAGTCGCCGGTGAAGGGGCGGCCGGTGCGGTTGGCACCGCGCAGGCCCGGCGCCAGTCCGACGATCAGCAGCCGGACACCAGCCGCGCCGCCGGGCGGCATGAAGGTGGGCACCGGCGCGTTGAACCAGCCGGGCTCGCGCTCGCGCCAGAGATCGCGAAAATCTACCAGGCGCGGACAGAGCGGGCAGTCGCGCGGCGGCTCGACGACGGGCATTGCCGTTGCCCGGATCAGATGCCGTCTTCGTCGGCGTCTGCAGGTTCGGGCCTGCGTACCAGCCGCTCGTTCGGCTCGCGGCCAAGTTCGCCCTTCAGCGACATCAGGTCGATGAAATTGTCGGCCTGCCGGCGCAGGTCGTCCGCGATCATCGGCGGCTGCGAGGCCATGGTGGAAACGATGCTGACCTTGCGGCCGCGCCGCTGCAGGGCCTCGACAAGCGTGCGGAAATCGCCGTCGCCGGAGAAGATGACGTAGTGGTCGACATATTCGGCGAGTTCAAGGGCATCGACCGCCAGTTCGATGTCCATGTTGCCCTTGATCTTGCGCCTGCCGGTGGAGTCCGTGAATTCCTTGGCCGGCTTGGTGACGACCTTGAAGCCGTTATAGTCGAGCCAGTCGATCAGGGGCCGGATCGACGAGTATTCCTGATCTTCGACGAGCGCCGTGTAGTAATAAGCGCGCACCAGATAGCCGCGTTTCTGGAAACTCGACAGAAGCTTGCGGTAGTCGATGTCGAAACCGAGCGCGCGCGATGTTGCGTAAAGGTTGGCGCCGTCGATGAAGAGTGCGATCTTCTCACGGGGATCAAACATGCCCGGGACCCTTCTGAAAATATGCCCTAGACGAAATACGTTCTTGATATGTGTCCGGTATCCGGGGAAATTCGGTTCGGATATCTTGGTTCCCAAAGTACCGGCGCAAAGCTGCCGTTTCCAAGGAATTCCGCCGTCCTACAAGAAAAAGTGATCCGCCAGGCATCGATTTCGACGATTCGACGTGGATGGGCAGGTTTTTCCGGGTGCTCCGGCCGGACATGCTTCATGCTTGCAATGCGCCTTGTAATCGGCGGCCGTTCGCGTTATGGACCGCGCCTGTTTTCCAATACATCCAGGATATGAAAGGGGCACATGAATGGCCCGCGTAACCGTCGAAGACTGCATCGACAAGGTCGACAACCGCTTTGAGCTCGTGCTTCTGGCCGGCCACCGCGCCCGGCAGATCAGCCAGGGCGCCGCGATCACCGTCCCGCGCGACAACGACAAGAACCCGGTCGTGGCGCTGCGCGAGATCGCCGACGAGACGCTCTCGCCGGACGACCTCAAGGAAGACCTCATCCACTCCCTGCAGAAGCATGTCGAGGTGGACGAGCCCGAGAGCGACGGCCAGGAACTGACCGATCAGTCGGGCACCGCCGTTTCCGCCGACGCCGACGAGCCGGAAGACGCGATCGCTTTCGACCGCATGAGCGAAGAAGAACTGCTCGCCGGCATCGAGGGGCTGGTGCCGCCTGAGAAGAGCGACGACTACTAAGTTTATCTGCCGCCACTTTCGTGGGGGCGGTTTCGAAGCTATCTATGACATGCGCCGTAAACCTTTGCGGCGCATGATCTATTTTTGCCCCAGCCTACGGAACTCCGCCCATGATGCGTCAGTATGAGCTTGTCGAGCGCGTCCAGCGCTACAAGCCTGACGTGAACGAGGCGCTGCTCAACCGGGCCTATGTCTATGCCATGCAGAAGCATGGGCACCAGAAGCGCGCCTCGGGCGACCCGTACTTCTCGCATCCGCTCGAAGTCGCCGCGATCCTTACCGACATGCGTCTCGACGAGTCGACGATCGCCGTCGCGCTGCTGCACGACACGATCGAGGACACGACGGCGACCAGGGCTGAGATCGACGAGTTGTTCGGTCCCGATATCGGCAAGCTCGTCGAGGGCCTGACCAAGCTGAAGAAGCTCGATCTCGTCTCCAAGAAGGCGGAGCAGGCGGAAAACCTGCGCAAGCTCCTGCTGGCCATCTCCGAGGACGTGCGTGTCCTCCTGGTCAAGCTCGCCGACCGGCTGCACAATATGCGCACCCTCGATCACGTGCCCGAAAACAAGCGCCTGCGCATAGCCGAGGAGACGATGGAGATATACGCTCCGCTCGCCGGACGCATGGGCATGCAGGGCATGCGTGAGGAACTCGAGGAACTCGGCTTCCGCTACATCAACCCCGAAGCCTATCATACGGTCACCGAAAGGCTGGCCGGCGTCTTCGCGCGCAACAAGGGCGTGGTCGGCGAGATCGAGCGTTCGCTCGGCGGCATGTTCGAGAGACACGGCATCGAGGCCGAGGTGACGAGCCGCCAGAAGAAGCCGTGGTCGGTCTTCCGCAAGATGGAAGCCAAGGCTCTCTCCTTCGAGCAACTGTCGGACATCTTCGGCTTTCGCGTGATGGTCGAGACGGTCGACGACTGCTACCGCGCGCTGGGTGCCATCCATACGACATGGTCGATGGTTCCGGGGCGTTTCAAGGACTATATTTCGACGCCCAAGCAGAACGACTACCGATCCATCCACACGACCATCGTCGGCCCCTCGCGCCAACGTATCGAGTTGCAGATCCGCACATGGGAAATGAACGACGTCGCGGAATACGGCGTCGCCGCGCACGCGCTCTACAAGGACAAGGTGGCCAAGTCGAATGGCGGCGGCCATACGGTCTCCAACGACACCAATGCCTATGCATGGCTGCGGCGCACGATCGAGCAGCTGGCGGAAGGCGACAATCCGGAAGACTTCCTGGAGAACACGCGCCTCGAGCTTTTCCAGGACCAGGTCTTCTGCTTCACGCCGAAGGGAATGCTGATCGCGCTGCCACGCGGCGCCATCCCGATCGACTTCGCCTATGCGGTCCATACCGATGTCGGCGACTCCTGCGTCGGCGCCAAGGTCAACGGCCGCATCATGCCGCTGATGACCGAGCTGAAGAACGGCGACGAGGTCGAGATCATCCGCTCCAAGGCGCAGGTGCCGCCGGCTGCCTGGGAATCCATGGTCGTGACCGGCAAGGCGCGCGCCGCGATCCGCCGCGCCACCAAGAATGCCATCCGCAAGCAGTTTTCCGGCCTTGGCGTCCGTATCCTGGAGCGCGCCTTCGAGCGAGCCGGCAAGACCTTCGGCAAGGACAGCCTGAAACCCGTCCTGCACCGGCTGGCGCGTAAGGACATAGAGGACGTGCTTGCCGCCGTCGGACGCGGCGAACTCGCGTCCAGCGACGTGTTGCGCGCCGTGTTCCCCGACTTCAAGGACGAGCGCGTCACGCAGCCGCAGCAGCCCAAGCAGCAGCGCGAGGAGGGCTGGTTCAACCTTCGCAACGCCGCCGGCATGCTTTTCCAGCTGCCGACGCGCGCCCGCCGCAACAAGGACAAGTCGGAACCCGGGATCAAGGACGGGGCAGCGGTGCCGATACGCGGCGTCGGTGGCGACCTGCCGGTACGCTTCGCCGACGAAGGGGCCGTTCCTGGCGACCGCATCGTCGGCATCCTGCAACCGGGCTCCGGCATCACCATCTATCCTATCCAGTCGCCCTCGCTTCAGGCCTTTGACGACCAGCCGGAGCGCTGGATCGACGTGCGCTGGGACATAGACGAGACGAACAAGGAGCGGTTCCCTGCGCGCGTTTCGGTGACCGCCATCAATGCGCCCGGATCGCTTGCAGAAATCGCCCAGGTCATCGCGGTCAACGATGCGAATATCCACACGCTGTCGATGATCCGGACCGCGCCCGACTTCACCGAAATGCTGGTCGACCTCGAAGTCTGGGATCTGAAACACCTGAACCGGCTGCTGGCGCAGCTCAAGGCAAACTCCAGCGTCAGCGATGCATGGCGCGTAAACGGCTGAACAGGACG
>JALYWP010000190.1 GCA_030852655.1 Pseudomonadota bacterium
CCGGTTCAGTCTTCACCTGCTGCCTGGCAATGAATCGCGAATGAAGGCAGTCGACCTCGATTTGCATTCGGTATAGCCAATGGGCACCGAATGAAGCGAGGTGCACATGCTCGATCCCCGACACGCCCACAAGGTTCTCGTTTGCGATCTGGTGGGCCTTGCGTTCGACGATCGGGGCCAGCCCGACTACAGCGCGGTAAAGGCCCATGCCGAAGCCGCAGGTAGCCGCTTTCATCTGGGCTCTCACCGCAGTGCCGGCTCTCTCGAACCGGGCCGCATCCATTTCTTCTATATGCCCGATCTCTCGAAGGCCGACGATCTCCTGGCCGAGTCGTCGGGCGCGGGCTATGACGCGGTGATCGCCGCTGCCACGGTTGTGCCGGAAGAATTCGAGGTCGCGCGTGGCGCCGTGCGCATCGGCGCGGGCACGGGCAATATGCGCTCGCTGAGCTGGGGAGGCGCGGACGGGCGTGGCGGCCATGCCGCGCTCATGAACACGCCGGGCATCAATTCGCGCGCCACGGCGCAGATGGTCATGAAAGCCATCCTGAACCGTTTGCCGGACCTCCCGATCGAAGTCCTGCACGAGCGGGTCCTGGCCAACGCCTTCGACACCGGCCGGCATTTGCGGGACTTCCCGACATCGAAGCTGGAAGGAAAACGCATCGCCGTCCTCGGCTACGGCAACATAGGCCGCGAAGTTGCGAAGCTCGCAGCCTCCTTCGGCATGCATGTGACCATATATGCGCGCGAAACGCATCGCGAATGGATCGAATCGGAGGGCTTTTCGTATGCGGCCTCGGCGGTCGAGGCCGCCGTCGGCGCCGAGGTGCTGAGCGTGCATGTCGGCCTCGGACGTTTCGATCCCGAGCGCGGGACCGCGGCCAATGTCGGTTTCCTGGATGCCACCATTATCGAAAGTCTCGCGCCAGGCGCGATGCTGGTGAACTATGACCGCGGCGAGATTGTCGAAACGGCGGCTCTCGACGCCGCCTTGACGTCCGGAAGGATCGGGTTCGCCGCGATCGACGCCGACGTGTTCCTCGATGATCTCGGTCGTCCTTCCGGACCGCTCGTGCCTTACCTCCAGCTGGCGGCCCGTCATCCCGACCGGGTGCTGCTTTTGCCGCATGCCGCTGCCGACACGGATCATCCCACCCGCGTGGCAGGCGCGATGCTTGCCGTCGACATGGTCATATCGTTGCTGACCCAGGGTCGTGCACACAATCTCGTGGGTGACCTTCCGGCGGGACTCGGCCATGGAGGTCTGATCGCTCCGCTGGGCATCGGCAGCGTATCGCCGGCGTCGATCCGCGCTCTTGCCGGCGACCATGCGAAACTGGCAGGGCTTGCCGCGAAGGCTCGCGCAGTCGCCGAGTTTTACGGCAGGCTGGCGGCATCGGACGCGCAGGCGGTCGATGCGATCGCGGGATCGGCCTCGGCACGTGAGGCGATCAGCGCGGGCAATCATCTGCTGCTGGCCCTCCGGCGCGCCGGGCTGCTCGGTCCCTATAGATCGGAAGCGGAATGATCCCCGTCCGACGCCGCCTCGTCGGGCCGGCAAAAATCAATCCAAGACACTGAAATAGTAGACGTCCACGAACCGGCCACGGACGTCATTCTGAATTTTTCCCCTCAATCCGATGACGGTTTTCGTCGTCACCTCCCGGCCGCGCCAGAATTCGTGCTCGATCCTCACGCGGATCGTTCCCGATCCGTCCTTGAACAGATATTGTGCGCGACGGATCTCATCCACGAGCGAACCCGTCAGGGCTACGCGGCTGCCAACGGGCGCGGCTCGCGCATCGGCCACGGTCGTTGCCGTGTCATGCGAGCCCAAAAACTGCGCTTGCGCAGGGCTCGACTGCAGGGCGGCCGCGCAAGCGACCACCATCGAGAATCTGCGTAGGGCCGCAAGGCGGCCGGAACAACCAAGCTCGCGCATGTCAATTGTCTCCATCTTGGTCGGGTCGTTGTGCAACAGTGGTATGTGCATCGCCGGTTTGGCAAGGGGCAGGTATTCGATGCGTCTCGCTCGCCTCGCGGGCCGATGCGCGGATTCAGTCCCGGTGAAGCGAGTCTGGATATTCGGCCGACGCACTCGTCGTGCGAAAGAGCAGCCAGAGGCCAAGCACCAGCACCACGACTTCGACGAACGCGATGGCGATGACGGCAGCAAGGCTCAATATGTCGCCCGCAGACACCCAACTGGCCGCGCCTGCCGAGGTCTGGACGACCGGGACGCCTGCCTGGGGCGCCCTGAGGAAGTAGATGAACAGCTGGATTGCCTCGGACACCATGATCAGCATCGAGAGGACGAGACCGAGTGCCGTGGCTGCTACGCCGGTCCAGACCGTCCTGTTGAGGGATGCGAGCGAGGGGCGTTCGACCGGGTCGGCGATCGTGCCGGCGAGTCTGGCATATCGATAGAACCAGACGGTCGTGAACAAGAGAACGAGCAGGCTGGCAATCGTCAGGTACTGGATCCATGCGAGCGCGCCGCGTGTTCCCAAACCTGCCCTTTGGTCGAAGACGAATGCCGATACGGCCATCACCAGCGAGAGCGACCCTATGATGACCTGCGCCCAGAATCCCACCCGTCCGGTGCGGCGGAAGGCGTCGGAGAGGCTGCGATCCGCAGCTGAATTGAACATTGCGCTGGTTCCCCTGGTTGGCCGCAATCCGGCCCATGCCAAACCATGCCTTCTCAATACAACATTTTGGCCCAAGGTGATTTGCCAGAAATCCCGCCCTTATGCCGAGGGTCTCAAAATCACTCGTCCGACAGCTTCTTGCTTGCTCGCCGGGCCGCTGCAAGGATGGTCTTGCCGGTCATCTGACCGCGTCAGGGCATTGGGTTGGCCGGGATCGTCGAAGCTTGTTGGAATGCTTCACTCCAAGCTGTGGTCAGCGTGGAAGATTCTGCTCCCAAAAGCCGGGCGTTCGCACCGATGCCGGCTTGTGACGCTCCGGCGGCAGCGGTACCTTCCTTCGCAATCGGTTCATATGGAGGGACGTGTACCATGTGCAATCATTGTGTCATCGAAGGGGTCAGACAGTCGATGCTGTCGCGCCGTGCCTTCTTCAAGCGGGCGGCGGTAGCCGGCGCGGCGGCGGTTGCCTCGGGCGGGGTTACGCGTCCGGTGCTGGCCCAGGGCGCCAGCCGCGTTGTCGACCTTACCCACGCCTACGACTCCACGTTTCCCACTTTCGACGGCCAGCCCGGCATCGAATATGAATGGGCGGTCGAGATCGCCAAGAGCGGCTATCAGTTGCACAAGCTCACCATCTACGAACACACGGGAACCCATATAGACGCGCCATTCCACTTCAGCGCCGACGGGACCAGCGTCGACCAGATCGACCCGCAGACGCTCGTGGCGCCGCTCGTCATCGTCGATATCACCCAGAAGGCCGCGGAAGATGCCAACGCCACGGTCGACGCGCAGGATCTGGAGCGGTGGATCAGCGCCAATGGCGATATTCCGGCCGGCGCCGTGGTGGCGCTTCGCTCCGGCTGGGCGAAGAAGGTCAAGGAAAGCTCCTTCCGCAATGACGAGGCCGGACAGTTCGCCTTTCCGGGTTTTGCAAAGTCGGCCACCGACCTGCTGCTCGAGCGCGACGTGGCGGCCATAGGTGTCGACACGCTCTCGCTCGATCCGGGCAACTCGCCGGATTTCGCAGTCCACAATTCGTGGCTCCCGGCAGGCCGCTACGGCATCGAAGGCCTCAACAATCTCGAGGAATTGCCGGTGACCGGCGCGACGGTCGTCGTAGGTGCCCCGAAGCACCGCAACGGAACCGGTGGGCCTGCCCGCGTTCTGGCGCTGCTCTGATGTCCGTACTGCGTCCACTGACCGACGAGGAGGCGAGCGTCGAGGCGCTCGCCGTCTTCAACGAGATCCGACAGGCGCGCGGCACCGACTACGTCAACAATTTCTGGCGTGTGCTGGCCCACGATCCCGCACAACTGAGGAGCGTCTGGGACCGCATCCGCCAGGTCATGGGGCAGGGCGCCCTCGACCCGATGGTCAAGGAACTGATCTACATTGCCGTGTCGACGGCCAATGGCTGCAGCTACTGCATCCACTCACACACGGCCTCCGCCCGGGCCAAGGGAATGACGCCCGAGATTCACAAGGAGCTCCTTTGCGTGATTGGTCTCGCGAGCCAGACCAACGCGCTTGCGACGGCGCTGGGCGTTCCCGTCGATCCGGTATTCGATACGCCCTAGCTGCGTCGTTTGCCGCCGCGCGCGGCGTATAGCTTTGGCCCGGTATGGCTTGCGGCGTCTTCCATCCGGCGCCGGCCGCCTTGAAGAAGCCGATGCAACTTCCTACATATGTGACATGTGCATGGAGACATTCATCAGGGTTTCGAGGCTAGCCGGTCAAAGACGCGTTCCTTCCCGGGACAGGCCACTCACCCCTGAATTCCGCACATAATTCCTGCCCCGGGATATCTAGAAAAATTGCGGTTCATTTTCTGCGGCGCTCAACGGCGTCGCACCGATGGAGCGTGATATGAGAATCTCCCGTTTAAGACGCCTTTGCCTGTCCTGCAGCCGCCTTTTGCCAAAAGCGGCTTCCCGTTGCCCCTGGTGCATCGCATCGGTCGTCGTGCCTGCGACCTGGTCGGATCAACCGGAAACGCGCCATCTTCCTCCGGCGTCCCCGACATGGTCGCAGGTGCTGCTATGAACGGCATGCTGGATGCGGCGGTTCATGCAGCCGGGCGCGCCCGGCCCGCAAGACAATACGCTGCCATGCCCTGGCGCATGAAAGGAGGCTTCCTGGAGGTGATGCTGGTGACGTCGCGCCGCCGCGGCCGGTGGATCGTGCCGAAAGGATGGCCGGCGAAAGGCCGTTCGCCGTCACAATCTGCCGAACGCGAGGCTTTCGAGGAGGCGGGCGTCATCGGCCGCATCGGGGATGAGCCGATTGGAAGCTACTTTTATGCGTGGCCGCGCGACGACGGATCCAGCGAGCCGCGACACGTGACGGTATTCGACCTCCACGTGCTCGGAACCCTGGTCGACTGGCCCGAGAAAGGACAACGGAAACGGCTGTGGCGGCGCCTTGACGCGGCGTGCGAGGTTGTCGATGAGCCGGGACTGGCAGAGCTCCTGGAGTCCCTGCGCTCGCATTCGCGAAAGGTGGGACGGTCCGCTCTCACAGGCGTATGACTGTCCCGCACCATCAACAGAGCCTGCAACTCACTTGCCGGCCAGGCGCGGCGTAGCGTCCTCGACAAAGGCCGTGTCGGATTTGCGCATGAACCCTTCGCGCCAGGAGGCCGACAACTCCTCGATCATCGACAACTGCCTGGCCCTTGCAGGGTCGAGCTTCGGATCGAACCGGGCTGCTATCACCACCGGCAACGGCCATTCGGGCCGCGGCCGCTCCGCCAGCGCCACCGGAGCGCCGGTCTCGATATATCCCTCCTGCAGGACGCGATAATACCAGCCCGTGCGGCCGGACTTCTGGAACTCCGCTGCCATCTCCTGACGCCCGGTGTGAGCGGACAGTTTCCAGCAGGGCTGGCGTCCCTGCGATATCTGAACCAGTGCCTCACCGAGGTGGATCACGTCGCCGATGCACAATTGTTCCTCGCTCAGTCCGGCCGTGGAAACATTCTCGCCGAAACCGCCCGGAGCAAACTTGCCGGCGCTGTCCGGCATCTTTTTCCTCCAGAACCGGTAGTGATCGGCGCAATAGTGGTGCAAGGCCTTTTCCACGCCGCCATGGACGGAAAGGTCTGCCTGCTCGTCGCCGCGAAGTCCCACCTTCGTCAACCAGATCCTGCCCTCGGCCTGCTGCTTGAGAATGGCGCTGGGTGGCCTGCCGCTCCAGCGTGTCACCGCCTTGCCGATGAAGATGGGCCCTATGGTCAGTCCGACAGGAAACGACATGCTTTACCTCGGCATGAGAATAGCTCGGCCTTTGTATCGAGCGGGGCACGGCAGAGCGATATTGCCAGATTCTGCAGCGGACTTCCGGTCGGCGCGTTCATTCCTGCCGAGTTCGCTTCGAGAATGCCCTATCGCGCGACCAGGACGGGTATCGTGGCCGTGGCCAGCACCTCTGTCGTTTGACTGCCCAGCATGACCCGATCGAAGCCCGTCCGCCCGTGCGAAGACATCACGATGAGGCTGCAACCTTTCTCGTCCGCCGTTTGCACGATTGCCCTGGCGGGTAAGCGCCAGGGAACATGGACGGTCTCGATGGGGATGCCCATTGCCTCGGCCTTGGCCTTGACCGGCGCGAGGATGCGATCTGCAATCTCGCGCTGTGCCTCATCATATGAGGCGATCTCTGTTTCGCTTGGCGCCCACAGGTCCGAGGCGAATGCGAACTGGCCACCCAGAGGTTCGGTCACGGTAACCGCCGTGACCTTGCTGCCGTGCTTCCTCGCCAACGCCAGACCCTGATCGACGCCAATCTGCGCGATCCGCGAACCATCCGTCGATATGAGTATGTGGTCGTACATGCTTGCCCCGCCGCATTTTCGCGAACCAGCGAACCATTCCAGCCCGGCCGGCACAAGCCGCATCTTGTCGCGGTCGGACCGGGAGCGCGAGGCGGCATACGGTGCCTTGCCCTTTGCATAAGATTTCGCGACTTGTCTAAGGGCCGGCGTCGTGCAGGATGTTGAAGCAGCTTCTACCCGAGAGGGCCGATGTACAAACACATTCTGATCGCCACCGATGGCTCCGAACTTGCTCGCAAGGGGCTTGAACACGGCCTGGCGCTTGCCGCGCCGCTGAAAGCCAAAGTTACGGTTCTGACTGTTTCGGAACCGCTGCGCCAAGAAATGGCGAACGCTGCCCGCATGGGCGGCATCGACGATCCGGCCGCGCGCTACGACCAGCAGATAGATGCAATCATGAAGGAACGGTTTGCCTTCATCGAAGAACGCGGGGCCGAACATGGCGTGGCGGCGGACCTCGCGCATGAGATCGATGGATCTCCCGCCGAGGCAATCGTCAGATTCGCCAGGCTCAAGGGCTGCGATCTCATCGTGATGGCTTCGCATGGCCGGCGCGGCGTACGCAAGCTTCTGCTCGGCAGCCAGACGTCGGAAGTGCTGGCGAACACCACGATCCCCGTCCTGGTCGTCCGATAGTCGTTCTCGCAGCATCGCGATATCGCCGCGTCGGGTGGCGGCCCTCACGCACGGATTGCAGTCTTCGTTGCGTAGCGGGCCATTCCGTGCTCCTTGGACGACAGAGCTTGCGGCGCAGGCGCGAGGCCTACCGGACCGGCGGGCTGTTCACATCAGACGAGGTAATCATATGACCCAGAATATGGAAGCCGATCCCTTCAACGTATCCATGCGAAAGTTCCTCAAGCAAGTCGGCGTGACCTCGCAGCAGGCGATCGAGAAAGCCGTCGCCGAAAAGGGGCTGAAAGGGCAGGGGAGGTTGACGGTGAAAGCCGTCATAACGTCGGAGGCTGCCGGCCTCAGCCATGTCGTCGAGGGCGAGATCGATCTCGGATGAGTCAGAGCGCGGGACCGGTAGCGGCGCCTTCTACTTGAAGAACCGGATCTGTCCCGCCGGGCTCGGCTCATACCCTGCAAGCTCGGCGGCGCGCCTGGCAAAGCTCTCCTCCCTCAGAAATCGCAGGAGCGTCTGGATCGACGGCTGGAAATAGGTCCGCTGTCGCATCAGCAGGTCGAAATTCTCCCAGGCCAGCGAAACGAAGTCGAGGCCGGCGGCGCGTGCGGCCGCACGCGTGGCGATACCGCAATCGGCCCGCCCGCTGCGGATGGCGGTCGCAAGGTCGGGGCCGGTGAGGCAGGGCGGTTCCAGCCGATCGATGTCGCCGGGCTTCAGGCCGGCGCCTGCCAGCAGACGGTTGAGCAGCATATACGCGCCGGCGCCGCGTTGACGAACGGCCATCCTGGCGCCTGATTCCAGGACGTCGGTGAGGCCGGCGAGCGACCGGGGATTTCCCGGCGGCACAAGCAGGCCTTGCTCGCGGCGAACGAATCCGACCAGCACCGCATCGTGCAGCCGCGCCATCGCACCAACGGCTGCGACATTCGCATCGGGGGCGTCGCCATGAAAGTGGATCGCCGCGGCCGCGACATCCCCCCGCAGCAGGCGCGCGACGCCTCCTTCCGTGCCCTCCGTCAGCGATGCCAGGCCGGAACCCGACTGGCGCAGGCTCCATTCGAGCAGGTCGTCCTGGCTGCCGCCGACGATCGGCGGCGGTTCGGGTGGGATCATTCCGGTCGGCCGCGCAAGACCGGAAATGACCCAGCAGTCGAGTTCGTGCCGTGGAAACAGCCATTTGCCCGCGACCTTGCTGCACGGGATGCGAGCCTCCGAGACCAACTCGTAAAGCTTGCGCTCGCCGATACGCAGATAGTCGGCGGCTTCGGATGTCGTCAGCAGTTCCATCCTGCATGAATACGCATATTCCTGCGCATTTTCAACAATTTGACATTCCTGGAAAAACTGCGTGAAACCGACGCGGGTAAGCAGGCGAAGCCGATGTCAGAAACACTCAGCGCGTGGCAGTTGATCGCGTCCGGCGACGCGACCTTGTTCGCTATCGTCAGGCTGTCGCTTGCCGTCAGCCTGACGGCCGTCGCGATAGCATTGGTCATAGGCCTGCCGCTCGGCGCCATTCTCGCTTTGACGCGCTTTCCCGGCCGTTCGGCTGTCGTCGTGGTCCTGAACGGTTTCATGGGCTTGCCGCCTGTCCTTGTCGGTCTGACGGTCTACCTGCTCCTGTCGCGATCCGGACCTCTTGGAGAACTCGGGCTCCTGTTCACGCCTTCCGCCATGGTCATCGCGCAGGCGCTCCTGGTGCTTCCGATCATTGCCGCGCTGGCGCGCCAGACGGTCGAGGATCTTTGGCTCGAATACCGGGAGGAACTGACCGCGATGGGTGTCAGCCCGGCAGGGCAGGTGGCCACACTGCTCTGGGATGGCCGCTTCAGCCTCGTCACAGCCCTGCTTGCCGGTTTCGGCAGGGCCGCGGCCGAGGTCGGCACGGTGATGATCGTCGGCGGCAATATAGACGGCTTCACCCGTACCATGACCACCACCATCGCCCTGGAAACCTCGAAAGGGAACCTGCCGCTCGCCATGGGCCTCGGCATCATCCTTATTTTCCTCATCCTGCTGATCAATGCGGCCGCCTGGGGCATGCGGCTGTGGTCGGAACAACGGGCGGGTTAGGATGCGTGCCGTTCCGAGCGATCTTCCCCTTGCCCTCGACGACGTGTCGCTGACCGCTGGCGCGACGGCCATACTCGACCGGCTGAACCTGACGATCGGTACGGGGGCGCCAACGCTCATCCTGGGACCCAACGGATCGGGCAAGACGTCCCTTCTCCGCCTCTGCATGGGCCTGGTTGCACCGTCGGAGGGCGCCGTGAGCTGGGGTGGCCGGACGGATGCCGGGCCGGAACGTCGCGCCATCCTTTTCCAGAAGCCGGTGATGCTGCGTCGCTCGGCGGCCGCCAATGTCGCCTACGGGCTTGCCCAGGCCGGCTGTCCGCGCGGCCTGCGTGTCCAGCGTACCGAGGAACTGCTCGACCGTGTCGGCCTGCTTTCCCTCGCTTCGCGGCCGGCACGCCGCTTGTCCGGCGGCGAGCAGCAACGGCTGGCGCTCGCCCGCGCGCTGGCGCGTCAGCCGGAAATCCTCCTGCTCGACGAGCCGACGGCCAGCCTCGATCCGGCCGCCACGCGCTTCGTCGAGGACATCATCCGCGCCGCTGCTGATTCAGGGACGAAAATCATCATGGCTTCGCACGATCTCGGCCAGGTGCGCAGGCTTGCCGGCGACGTCGTCTTCCTCGTCCGGGGCCGCCTCGTCGAGCGAGCCGACGCTGGCGACTTCCTGGACCGCCCGACGACCCCACAAGCCGCAGCCTTCGTGCGCGGCGAACTTGTTCTTTGATCAACCAAACGGAGATAGTGATGTTGACGCGCCGAATGTTCTCTACGCTGGCCGCCCTTCTGATGCTCGCCGGCGGCGCGCCTGCCCTGGCCCAGGACAAGTCGATCGTCGTCGCATCGACGACCTCCACCCAGGATTCCGGGCTGTTCGATCACATTCTCCCTCTGTTCGAGGAGAAGACCG
>JALYWP010000207.1 GCA_030852655.1 Pseudomonadota bacterium
GAGCGCCACAAGCTGATCCTCGACTATTACGAGGCGCGCCGGCAGCAGACCAGCGCGGCGCTCAAGGACGCCGTACCGTACAAGCCGACCCCGCCCGGCCTGCTCTATTTGGCGCCCGACGACGTCGCCGGAATGCTTTCCGATCGTCTCGCCATGGAGTTTACGCCCTTCGACACGCCCGACGCCGGACCGCGCAAGGTCCTGCATGCGGGTGCCCGCGCAGGTGAAAACTTCGCCGAGGAACGCGCCGATCCCAACGCAAACGTCTTCGACGCCGCAGTGAAGCATATTGCAGCCATCCGCTCGGCAAAGCGCCGCGTCGTTGTCGCCGGCTGGACGGAAGGTTCGCTCGATCGCCTTACCCAGATTCTCGCCGAACATGGCCTCGGCAACGTGAAGCCGGTTGCGACACTGGCCGAGGTGGAGAAACTGGGATCGGGGCAGGCGGGCGCCGCTATCTTGCCGCTCGAGGCCGGCTTCGAGACCGACCGGCTGGTTGTCGTCGCCGAGCAGGACATCCTCGGCGATCGCCTCGTGCGCCGGTCGAAGAAGCGCAAGAGGGCTTCCGACTTCATCGCCGAAGCGTCGGCGCTTTCGGCCGGCGACATTGTCGTCCATGCCGATCATGGCATTGGCCGCTTCGTCGGCCTGAAGACGATCGAAGCCGCCGGAGCGCCGCACGACTGCCTCGAGATCCACTATGCCGGCGAGGGCCGACTCTATCTGCCGGTCGAGAACATCGAACTCCTGTCGCGCTATGGCTCCGAAGGAACCGAAGCCGTGCTCGACCGGCTCGGCGGCGGCGCCTGGCAGTCGCGCAAGGCGAAACTCAAGAAGCGCCTGCTCGAAATGGCGGGTCAGCTCATCCGCATCGCCGCCGAGCGCAAGATGCGCACCGCCGCCGCCTTCAACCCTCCGGACGGCGTCTACGGCGAATTTTCGGCGCGCTTTCCTTATGAGGAGACGGACGACCAGCAGACCGCCATCGACGCCGTGCTCGACGACCTTTCCGCCGGCCGCCCTATGGACCGCCTGATCTGCGGCGATGTCGGGTTCGGCAAGACGGAAGTCGCGCTGCGCGCCGCCTTCGTTGCGGCCATGGAAGGGTTCCAGGTCGCGGTGGTGGTGCCGACCACCCTGCTTGCTCGCCAGCATTTCAAGACGTTCTCGCAGCGCTTCTCGGGCCTGCCGGTGAAAATCCGCCAGGCCTCCCGGCTCGTCGGCGCCAAGGAGCTTGCAGAGACCAAGAAGGGCATCGCCGATGGCACGATCGACATCGTGGTGGGCACGCATGCGCTGCTGGGCAGCGCGATCTCGTTCAAGAACCTCGGTCTGCTGATCGTCGACGAGGAGCAGCATTTCGGCGTCAAGCACAAGGAGCGCCTGAAGGAGCTGAAGAGCGACGTGCATGTGCTCACACTCTCGGCCACGCCCATCCCGCGCACCCTGCAACTGGCACTCACCGGCGTACGCGAGCTGTCGTTGATCGCCACGCCGCCGGTCGACCGGATGGCGGTGCGCACCTTCATCTCGCCCTTCGATCCGCTGGTCATCCGCGAGACGCTGCTCAGGGAACGTTATCGCGGTGGCCAGAGCTTCTACGTCGTGCCACGCATCAGTGACCTTTCCGAAGTCAATGATTTCCTGAAACAATCCGTTCCGGAGCTGAAGGTCGCCACCGCCCATGGACAGATGCCGCCCGGCGAACTCGACGACATCATGAACGCCTTCTACGACGGCCAGTACGACGTGCTCCTATCGACCACCATCGTCGAATCCGGCCTCGACATTCCGACCGCAAACACGCTGATCGTACATCGCGCCGACATGTTCGGCCTCGCCCAGCTTTACCAGCTTCGCGGCCGCGTCGGCCGTTCGAAGCTACGCGCCTATGCGCTTTTCACCCTCCCGGCGAACAAGAAGCTGACCGACACCGCCGACCGCCGCCTCAAGGTCCTGCAGTCGCTGGACACGCTTGGCGCCGGCTTCCAGCTTGCCAGCCACGACCTCGATATCCGCGGCGCCGGCAATCTGCTTGGCGAGGAGCAGTCCGGCCACATCAAGGAAGTCGGCTTCGAGCTCTATCAGCAGATGCTGGAGGAGGCCGTCGCCGAGATCCGCGACACCGGCGAGCCGGTCGATGGCGGCTGGTCGCCGCAGATCACGGTCGGCACCGCCGTCATGATCCCGGAAAGCTACGTGCCCGACTTGCAACTGCGCCTGGCGCTTTATCGCCGTCTCGGCGACCTTGAGACGACCGAAGAAATCGACGCCTTCGGCGCCGAGCTGATCGACCGTTTCGGGCCTCTGCCCGAAGAGGTGCAGCATCTCTTGAAGATCGTCTTCATCAAGGCGCTTTGCCGCGAGGCCAATGTGGAAAAATTGGATGCCGGGCCGAAGGGCGTCGTCATCCATTTCCGCGAGAAGAAATTCCCCGATCCGGCCGGCCTCGTCCGCTATATCGGCGAGCAAGGTTCCCTGGCTAAGATCAGGCCGGACCAGAGCATCGTCTTCATGCGCGACTGGCCGAACCCGGAGAAGCGGCTGGCCGGTTCAGCGGTGGTCATGACCCAGCTGGCGAGGATGGCCGCGAAGGCGGCGTGATATCACAGCGGCGGCACGCGAAACAAAGAAGCCCCGGCGAACCGGGGCTCTTGGGTTTCCACTTGATCCGTGGTTGCTCTAGGACTGGCCATCCTTCCGGCCACGTTCCGAAGCTCTCTTTGGATCGTCTGCGAAGTTGCCGGAGCCGCCACGCTGGCCGCCCTGCTGCTTGTCGCCAAAGTTCTGCGCGCTTTGCTGGCGTGGATCTCTTTCTCCGCCGCCTTGCTGGCCGCGCTTCATGTCGTCGTTCTTGTGGCTCTGTTGACCGGCGCGTTCATGCTGCTCGCGGCTTCCACCTTGATTAGGCATTGTTTTTCTCCTTACTGATTGCCACCCGCGTGCCCCTGTTCAACGCGATCGCGACAGGCCCGGTTCCGCTGTCCGGCTGGCAAGCTCAGGAGAATTTCGTGCCTGGTGAAATCGACCTGCCAAAGCTGATTGCCTCGATGTCGCCCGAGCTTGTGCCCGGGGTCTTTGTCTTCGCTACGCTTCCGCCAGGCGAGCAGCGCCCCGCCGGAATTGACCCGGTGATGACGTTTCGCGAGCGCGAGGGCGAGACGCTGATCCTTTCGGAGGAACAGGCGGGGGCGGCCGCGCTTGCCTCAACATTCCGCAGCCGCATGATCACGCTGAATGTACATTCCTCGCTCGATGCGGTCGGTTTCCTCGCCGCAGTCACGGCGCGGCTCGCAGCGGCCGGCATGGGCGTGAACCCGGTCTCGGCCTATTTCCACGACCATCTCTTCGTGCCTGCCGACCGGGCGGAGGAGGCGTTGTCCATCCTCCAAGCGCTTGCCGACAGCAGCGGCTGAACGGCAAACCTGCCACGACGCCGAGCGCCGACTCAGCCAGCCGTGTCCAGTTCTCCGCGCGCCTTGGCTGCCGCGATCTGGCGGATGGCGTCGGCAAGCGTCGAAACCTCCTGCGCCCCCATCACGGCATATTTGCCTTCGAACAGGAAGCATGGCACCCCGGTGACGCCCATGCGGGAGGCAGTCGCAGCTTCCTCCGCCACGGCATCTCGGTCGGCGTCGCCGGCCAGCATGGCTTCGACCACCGCCGGGTCCATGCCGGCGTTGAGGGCCGCCCGCGCCAATACCGCATGATCGCCGATATTCTCGCCGCGCTCGAAATAGGCCTTGAAGAGCTCGCGCACGAGTTCGTTCTGTGCGTCCGGGCTGCTGGCGCCCGCCCAGCGGATGACCCGGTGTGCGTCGAGCGTGTTCGGCGACACCGTGATTGCATCGAAAGCAAAGTCGATCCCCTCCGCCACGCCGAGCGACTCGAGCCGGGCGTGGGCATCGCGCAGCCGCGCTTCGTCGCCGAACTTGGCGCTCATATACGCCTTGCGGTCCATGCCCTCGGGGGGAATCGTGGGGTCGAGCTGGAACGGCCGCCATGTCACGGCAACGTCCACACCGGGCGCGGCTTCTATCGCGTTGTCGAGCCGCTTCTGGCCGAGATAGCACCATGGGCAAACAACGTCGGACACGACGTCGATGGTGAGCGTCTGGCGGTCGGCCATGTCATTGATCCCTTCAAGTGCCTGCATGCCACCATGTCGGCAATTGCGACCCTTGTAGCGGCGTCAGTTCGGGGCGTTCGATGCGCTTCCATCGCGCGATCCACTGTTCCGGCTTGAAATAGAGCGGAATAACGTAAGCGCCACTCAAAAGAACGCGATCATAGGCGCGAACGGCATCGACGAATTCTCCGCGCGTGCGCGCATTGATCAACGCATCGATCAGCGCGTCGACCGCCGGATCGGCCACGCCGGCATAGTTGAACGTACCGGGCTGGTCCTTTGCCCCCGAACCCCAACGGCCGAGTTGCTCGACACCCGGCGACAGCGACGCGGTATAATTGAAGAACATGGCGTCGAAATCGTAGCCGATCTGCCTCTGCAGGAACTGTGCGGCATCGACCGAGCGGATCGACACGCCGATGCCGAGTTTCTGCAACGTCTGCTGGAAAGCCATGGCGATCTGCTGGTTCTCGTTGCTTTTCAGCATGATCTCGAAGGCGACCGGCGTTCCATCCGGTCCGGTCAAGCGCCCGTCCTTCAGCACGTAGCCTGCCTGTTTCAGCTTCTCGAAACCGGCGCGCATGAACGTTCGATCGAGCCCGCTGCCGTCGGATACGGGCGGCGTCCAGCCCTCGGCCATGATCTCCGGCGTCACCGCGTCGGCAAAGGGGGCAAGGAGCGCCTTTTCGGCGGCGCTTGCGGGCCGCCCGGCCGATGAAAGCTCGGAATTGTCGAAGTAGCTTCTGGTTCGCGTATAGGCGCCGGAGAACAGGCTGCGGTTAGCCCATTCGAAATCGAAGAGATCGACGAGCGCCGCGCGCAGCTCGGGATCCTGGAAGACCGGACGCCGTGTGTTCATGACGATGCCGAACATGCCGGATGGCAGTTGCGTCTTGATCGTCTCCCTTACGATATCGCCGCGCGCAACCGCCGGGAAACCGTATTGGTTTGCCCATCGGCCGCTGTTTTCCTCGATGAAGACATCGACCAGGCCCTTCTTGAACGCCTCGAACATGGCGTTCTCGTCGCGGAAATAGGTCAGCGTGATCGTGTCGTAATTGTCGAAGCCGCGCTTCGACGGGATGTCCTTTGCCCAGTAGTCGGGGTTGCGTTTGAAGGTGAGCGAATCGCCCGCCTTGACCGTGTCGAGCCGATATGGGCCGCTGCCGATCATCGGCTTCAGCGTCGACTTGTCGAAGGTCGCGGCATCGATCGCGTGCTTGGGAAGGACCGGGAGCAGGCCGAGGATCAGCGGCAGTTCGCGGTCGGGCTGCTTGAAGGTGAAGCGCACGCCCCGTTCGCCGACCTTTTCCAAGCTGGCGATCTTCTTCGCCGTAACGCCGTAGCGCGGATATCCGCTCTCGGCGAGAATCTCGAAGGTGAAGATCACGTCTTCCGGCGTAACGGGTTCGCCGTCCGAGAATTTCGCACGCTCGTCCAGCGTGAATTCCGCAAAAGTTCTTTCCTCATCCGTCTCGATGGTTCTGGCGAGCAGTGGATACATTGTGAACGGCTCGTCGGCGGAGCGCATCATCAGCGTCTCGAAGACATTGTTGCCGAAGACGAGATCGAGGCTGCCGCGCGCGCCGCTGCCCTGCACGATGAACGGGTTGATACTGTCGAACGTGCCGATCCAGGCATAGTTGACCGAGCCGCCCTTCGGCGCATCGGGGTTGGCGTAGGGCAGGTGGGTGAAGTCGGCCGGCAACGCCGGATCGCCGTGCATGGCGATGGCGTGGGACGGCTCTGCCGCGGCTATGCCGACCCAGAGCGTGATGGAAAGCGCCAGGATCAGGCTGCGGATCAGGCGTCGCATGAGGAATCTCCCGAACACGGGCCCGGACCGGGCCCTTTGTTGATTCGCGGCGGAGCCTAGCACGGCACTGTGGCAAGCCAGTTTTGCTTGGAATAACCTTGGCCGGACTGGATTTGCCCGCCCGCCGGGTGTACAGGCGGGCAAAGTCATCCTGTTGCCTCAATTGGACAACAGGTAGCGCGCATAGCGGCATGAGCCGCCCGGACCACTTGAGAGGAATCTAACGAGATGACAAGCCGGAAAACCGACGCTTACCGCATTTCGGTCTTGGCTGCCGGCATGGTCGGTCTGTTCGCGGCCGGGCTGGTTCCAGCCGCCGCGCAGCAACAGCCGCAACTTCCGAAGGGCTGGTTCAAGGCCTGCGCCAAGCAGGAAGATGTCGACATCTGCAATGTGCAGAACATCATGACCGCCAGTACGGGTCAGGTCGTGACCGGCATCAGCTTGCTCGAGCTTAAGGGCAAGGTGAACCGCAAGGTATTCCAGGTGACTGTCCCTAGTGGCCGTCTGGTGCCTCCGGGTATCGGCCTGCAGGTGGATGGCGGCAAGGCCCAGAAGCTGGAGTATGTGCTTTGCTTCCCGGATCGCTGCATTGCCGAGGCGCAACTCTCGGACCAACTCGTCGCTTCGTTCAAGAAGGGTTCTGAATTGACGCTGACGTCGGTCAACGCGCAGAATCAGGCTAACCCCGTAAAGGTGTCCCTGTCAGGTTTCACGGGAGCCTTCGACGGCGAGCCGCTCCAGCAGTCCGACATCGAGGACCGCCAGAAGAAGCTTCAGGAGTTCGTTGCCAAGAACAACGAAGACTTTGCGAAGAAGCTCAAGGAAGAGCAGGACAAGGCCAAGGCGGCCAACTGATCATCTGTCCTCAGGACGGAAAAAGCGGGGCATTGCCCCGCTTTTTTTATGCCTGTGCGATCGCCAGGCCGGTGGGCCTGTGTCTGTAGGTCAGTGTCTGGCCAGAATTTTGGACGCGTAGTTGCCTTCAGGGGTGCGGTCGAACATTTCGCGGAGTTGCGGATGCCTCACGGGCTCATCTGAATCGTCCTGAAGCAGGTTCTGCTCCGAGACATAAGCGATATATTCAGTTTCTGAATTTTCGGCGAGCAGGTGGTAAAATGGCTGGTCCTTGCGAGGACGCACTTCCTGCGGAATTGCCTCGTACCACTCGTCGGTG